>NZ_JBPJWQ010000002.1:0-120131 GCF_054108045.1 Anaeromassilibacillus sp. SJQ-5 | reverse complement strand
CCGAGCGCCCCTCGTCGATGTAATCGTCGAACAGCGCCGTCGCCTTTTCCATGGAGAACCCGGCGTTCAGCGGCTGCATGGCCCCCCACAGGATGGTGGTGATGGTCTCCACCATGTTGTCCTGGATGTGCTCCAGCGCCGCGAACAGGGACTTGCCCAGCTTCTTCTCGATGGCCATAATGGCGCTCGCGGTCAGGCGCAGCTTGTAGTCCTCGCCGCCGACGGTCAATGTATAGAATTTATTCATGCGTCTCGCTCCTTTGTAAGTGTGAATCGTGGTAGAAAACGGGGCCGGCCATCGCCGGCCCCGTTCCGCTTGTGTCGTGGTTCTTTAGGCGGGGTTGGTCACCTTGATGTCGCTCTGCAGCACCATGGTGCAGCTGAAGGTCAGCGCGCCGTTGAGGGTGCCGGCGTCCATCTTGACGGCGGGCACCGCGTCGAACTCATGGGCCGTGCCGTCGGGATAGGTCAGCTGGAAGGTGGCGGCGGTGCCGGCGTCGGCCAGCCCCTTGAGCACCCGGTAACTGGAATCGGCGCTGGAATTGTCGTACAGGAACTTGAACACCAGGTCGCCCAGATCCACGGTGCCGGGCACGAACTTCTTGACCTTGTCGGACAGGACGGTGACGTCGATTTTTTCCGGGGCGCCGCCGAATTCCGGGACTTCCATCAGGAATTCCAGCTCTTTGAAGACGGCGGAATCGTCGGAGCCGGTTTTGTAGGAGATCTTGGTGCTGTTGGCAGACAGTCTGTTCATGGTCATGACATCCTTTCTTAATTGGCTGTGGTTTCTTTGCGGATGAACTCCAAAGGAACGGACGCGAAGGCGCCGTCGTCCAGCAGCACGATTCCCGTCGGGACCGTTTTGCCGTCCTCCTCTTCGCTGGCTGTATCCAGCAGCAGGCCGGCTTTCTGCGTGCCGATATACTCCTTGGCCGTGATATCCCAGCTTCTGTCCAGCAGGCAGGTGACGCGGATAGATTCCATCTTGTTCACTTCCTTCCTATGGCGGAAACCGGAAGAGGCCGCGGACCCTCCGCGCCTCGCCTTCCCGTCCGGCTCCTGTATTCAATTTACCACCCAAGTCGGACCCATGACCGGCACCCATGCTATAAAATTGGGGAAATTTTTTGGCATTTGTGAAAAATTTACACACGTTACCGCTTGCAGCCCGCTTCCCAGTCAGGTATACTGAAGGTAATGGAAAAGCCTGGAAGACGAAGCCTTTACTAGAGGTGCATACCGCATGAAAAGAAGAGGGAATATGTATTTGGGCTAAAGCTAAAATGAAGGGTTGAGAACATTGAAAAATTTCCAGCGGATTCTTGTGACGATGATTTGCGCTATGGCCGTGCTTTCCTGCTCGGCCTGTAATCTCCTGCCAACTAAAAAGCCGAATTCTTCGATTCATTCAAGTCAAGGATTAACGAGTTCTGAACCTATATCTGAACCTATAACGGAGCTGAATCAACTGTATAAAGGCTCCGATATGCATGCTACGGTATATGATTTAAAGACATTTACATCCGCCGAGCTTAAGGAAAAAAAACAGGTTCTGATAATTATGGGGATTGAAATTGAGAATGTTTCTTCGACACAAGGCTATGTGTTGACAACAGAAGCCTATGATGTGTACATTGATGACGTAGTGGTCACTACAAAAGACGATTTAATTGGAACGAATATATACATTGGCAGTGATTATCTGGCCCCTGGAAAACGTGCGAAAGGTTATTGGGGCACGCGTATCCCTGCGGACACCAAAAGCATCGAGGTATACGTTTATGAGAACGGCATTTCTCCTGATAAACATGCGGTGTTCAACTTTGACGTGCCACCGGTCGAGACCATGACGCTGGAGAAATATGCCGCGTCTTTGAACTGAAAGCAGCTTTCCGGGGAACTGTCAGGGGCGGATATATAAGGGGTGTCGGAAATGAAAAAGCACCATAACTGGGGAGGCTTTGTCTCCATTTTTGCCGCGACCGTGTTCTTGTCTTTTTTTGTTATAATGGCAATGTACAGCTTCAGCATCCATGACGATACCAGCGGGGTTGCTTTCTTAATGACTGCGGGTATTTTTTTGCTTATATTCCTGATATTTATACCGATGCTGTTTATCCTGTTTCGGAAAAGAACCATTGCCAAAAACGCCTTTCTTACCCTTCCGGAACAAAAAGCAGAAGGAGTGCGGGTGATTAATAAGAGCAGAAAAACAGTAGGGAATCGCTATTCAACAAGCACGATTTTCTACGTGACCTTTGAATTGCCGGATGGGGAAAGAAAATGCTTGAACGTCGTCCACGATGACTACGCCATCCTAGAAGATGGCGATATCGGTACACTGATTTATAAAGAGGGTGGCGGATATAAATTTTTTGTGGAGTTTAGAAGGACAATCAGAACGGAGAGCCCTTGAGATATAACGAATGACCGCAAATACAAGGTTTTTCATCCGGTTCGATTGCCAATAGCCCCCTTCACACGATCCGCTTTTCCTTGGCCAGCAGATAGTAGAACTGCCTCCGGATGCCGTTGAAGCTTTTTTCGCCCAGCGGCAGGCCCTTGCGCATGCGCAGGTAGTGCCAGGGCATGTCCTCGGTCACCGCCTCCACCAGATAGGGGGCCTGCGCGCCCGCCGCCTGGCGGGCCGTTTTTTCGATAAGGGCGATGTCCGCCGCCAGGGTCGCCGCCCGGGTGGCCCGTCCGGCGGTGGGGTCGCTGCCCCGCGGCCCACCGAAGGGGCTTTCCAGCTCCCGCAGCCGCCGCTTCTTCTCCGGATACTGCAGGCAGAAATTGTGCAGCTCCCGGTAAGCGTAGGGGCTGATGTCATACTGGTCCAGCTTCAAATCCTTTTTCATCGGCATAAAAATGGCTCCTTTCCATTTATCAACGGATATTATAAACAACAGTTATTTTTACAAAGACCGAACCGCCGCTCGTTTCTTTCCGTCCGGCCCCGTGTTACCGGTGTAACCGGTATTTTTCAATAGGTTCTCTTACCCTCTTTTCCTGTACCGTTCCTATAGGATACATCTTTTATATAAAACTGGTAACATGAGTAACAAAGTGGGAAAAACCTAGGCGCCATGCGGGTTACCGGCCTGTTACCGGATGGTTACTCGATGACCTCCGGTAACAAATCTCTTGTGCGCTTTACCCAATATTTCTGGACGCCGTAGCCGGAAAACCGGCGGTTGCCGGATCCGCGCTCCCAGCCCTCCAGCCCCTGCAGGAGGTCGGCGATCTCCAAGCTCTGCCTAGGAGCGGGCTTTCCCGGCTCCTGCAGGGCCTCCCGCCACAGCTCCAGGATGCAGACCTCCCGCCGGTTTTCCAGATAGTCGGCGATCAGCCCCCGCCGGACATCCTCCGCCTGGGCTGCCTCCCGCGCCGTCTCCGCTTCCTCCTCAATGTTGCGATTTGCAACTTCCGGCAGACAATCAGTTCGGAATCGCTGGTATGCCTCGGCCCAGCATTGGCGGATGTCGGCACGGACCTCCTCCTCCCGGGCGAACAGGTCGGAGCCGTCTCCCCGGCAGGTGATGGGATAGAAACGGCGGTTCCCGGTAACGTCCGTTAAAAACTCCGCGCGGTTGGTGGTGCCGATGTAGATGCAGCCGCGGGGCACGTCCTCGGTGTGCCGCTGATAGGGCCGGCGGTAGCTGTCCGACTGGCGGGAGATGAAGCCTTTGACCGCCTCCGCGTCCTTGGCCCGCCGGAGGGCCAGCAGCTCGGCCATTTCGCAGATCCAGGCCCCCTCCACGGCTTCGGAGCCCTTCTGCCCCTCCAGGACGGTGACCTCCCGGAAGAAGGCGTCGTCCATGGCCAGCCACCGCACGAAGGTGGATTTGCCCTCCCCCTGCCGCAGGCCCACCAGCACCGGCATCACGTCGAACTTGCAGCCCGGCCGGAAGGCCCGGTGGATGCCGCCGGCGAAAATCAGGCGGCTGACCTCCCGGGTATAGGCGGTGTCCGGCGCGCCGAGATACCGGATGAGCATCTCCTCCAGGCGGGGCTTCCCGTCCCACCGCAGGGCCGTGATCGCCTCCCGCACCGGGTGATAGGGCTGCAGGTGGAAGGCGATTTGCAGCGCGTCGGTCAGCTTTTTCGGGTTGTGCAGGCCATAGACGCTCTCGATGTACAGCCTCAGGGTGGCCTCGAGGTTCTCGGCCCAGCGCTGGGCCGGTTCCCCCGGCCTCCGCCATTCCGGCGCGTGGGTCAGCTCGTTGAACCACAGCTGGTTCTTCCAGGCCGGGTCCTCGGTCAGAATGCGCAGATAGTTCTCGATGCGATCCAGCGATCCGTCCTCCCCCGCCTGGAGGGAGATGGGCCGCTTCGCGGCCTTCAGCTCCCGCCGCCGCACCCGCATGGCGGCCTGCCATTCCTTCCGCCGGCTGTTCAGCAGCCGGTCAAACGCGGCCTTGATGCCCAAATCCCTGGCCCGTTCCTCCAGCTCCACCTGCCGCAGGATCTTGTCCGTCCCCTCCGGCATGTCCAGCAGCGCATCGATGATCGGCCCGCCCAGCAAATCGGATTTGCCCAAGGCGCGTGTGTCCCCTTTATTGGACAGGCATTGGTATATATTGGTACTTGCCCCCTCGGAAGGGGCCGCCGTCCCGCTCATGAGCGTTCCCCCGGCTTCTTTTCCATGTCCTCCGCCGCGCTGGTCTCGATGTCCACCAGGGCCATCAGCGGCACCTGGAACACCCCGGCGATTTTCGCCAGCAGGGGCAGGTCGATTTTCTTCTGCCGCCCCCGCGTCTCGATGTAGCCGTAGTAGCTTTGGCAAATCCCCAGCCGCGCGGCCACCTCCCTCTGTGTCAGTCCCCGATCCTTGCGCAGCTGCCTGAGCCAACCTCGCATATACAAAACCTCCCAGTTCGAATATTTGAGATGGAATGTATCTCATGACGTGATTATAGCACGCTGTGAGATGCCTGTCAATCCCATATTTGAATTTTTCGGAAATATTTCTTTACTTTTTTCTCGTGAAGTGATATTCTGGCAGTGCAGAAAACTATTTCACGGAAGAAAGGGCGGTCAATATGCTCAGGCTCAAGACCATGCGAACCCAGGCGGGGATCAGTCAGGCGCAGTTTGCCAAGGACATGGGGGTGGCGCAGAACACGGTTTCCAACTGGGAGAACGAGAACCGGACGCTGGACGCCGAGACGCTGTCCCGGGTGGCGGACTATTTCCATGTGTCGGTGGATTATCTGCTGGGGAAAACCGAACGCCGGGAGGGCGGAGATCTGGGCGTCGTCAGCGACGAGGATATCAAGTTCGCCTTGTTCCAGGGGAGCGGCCCGGTGACGGACGAGATGTATGCGGAGGTCAAGCGCTTCGCCCAGTTCATCCAGGCGCGCCAGAAGGAAGAGGAATAAAAGGGGGCGTATTCTCGGAGCGAGATAGTTTCACCCGGAAGGGGGGAGAGCTTTATGAACACACAGGTGAGCATCGAGGTCCCGGAAGCGGCCGAAACGGCGCTGTCCGCCGCCTATGAGGCGTTGCTGTCCATGGGCCGCTGCCCGAAATGGGCACGGCCTAGCATCGACCCAGCGCTTTTATACGCCCAGGCGTCCATCACCCGCCGGTATCTGCGCACCAACGATTACGTCTGTATCCTCACAGTTCAGCGGCTGGGGGAGGGGCGGTGCCGTCTGACCGTGACCGTCGATGCGCTCCTAAGAGAAAGAGCCTACGACCATACGGGTGGACAAAACATTCTGTTCATGTCCGACCTGCTCACCGCGCTGAGCCAGAGGCTGCGGGGGGCGCGGCCGGAGAAGTAAGGGAAGTGAAATGCATTGCGCCAATCATCCGGAATCGCCGGGGAGCCGGGGCTGCTGGAATACGCGGCCGGGCGGGACATCGAGGTCTACTACGGCCCGCTGCCGGCCTGCGGGTGCTTGTCCCTGACCATGGCCGGGCGGTGCTACATCGCGCTGGATCCCCTGGCTATCGGCAGCATGGCCGATGGGCGGGTGAAGCTGGCCCACGAAATCGGCCACTGTGTCACCGGCAGCTTTTACAGCCGGAGCAGCGCCTGCGACGTGCGGGAGCGGCACGAGTACCGGGCGGATAAATGGGCGGTGCACGCCCTGCTGCCGAAGGAGGAGCTGGAGCGGGCGGTGAAGGAGGGCTGCACCGAGGTGTGGGAGCTGGCGGAGCGCTTCGGCCTGACCGAGGATTTCATCCGCCGCGCCGCCTATGTCTACCGCTGCGAGGAGGCGGAATAAACCATGCGCAGACAACCCGCGGGGGCGCGAAGGCCCCCGCTGTCCGAAACCTTTGCCCTGGGGGCCCTGCTGGCGGCGGCGGGGGGCTTCCTGGACGCCTATACCTACCTGCTGCGAGGCGGGGTGTTCGCCAACGCCCAGACCGGCAACATCGTGCTGCTGGGCATGCGGCTGGCCGAGGGGGAGCCCGGCCGGGCCTTGGGGTATCTCGTGCCTATCCTGGCCTTCGCTGCCGGCGTGGCCGCCACCGAGGGGCTGCGCCGCCGCTGGGCCGCCTCGCCGCGGGGACGGGCCGCCCGCCTCCATTGGCGGCAAATCGTCCTGGGGGCCGAGTGCGCCATCCTGCTGGCGGTGGCCTTCCTCCCGGCGGGGCGGTGGGATATGGCGGCCAACGTGGCTATTTCCTTCCTGTGCGCCATGCAGGTGCAGGCCTTCCGCGCCCTGGAGGGCAACGCCTTCGCCACCACCATGTGCACCGGCAACCTGCGTTCCGCCACCGAACGGCTGTGCCGGTACGCGGCGCAGCGGCGGCGGGAGGATTTGCGGGCCGGGCTGCAATACGCGGGCATCCTCCTGTTTTTCGTCGCCGGTGCGGCGGGGGGCGCGCTGCTTGGCCGCCTGCTCGGCGTGCGGGCGGCCCTGGCCGGCTGTGTCCTGCTGGCCGCCGCCTTCGTCCTTCTATTCGCGGAGGAGCGGGAAGAGGCATAAAAAAAGCCGCCCCATCAAAGGGGCGGCTTTCCGCGCATGAAGGAGGTCTTTTTCAAACGACTGCAAGGGGATTCCCTCCCGCGCGTCAGCCCAGCAGGGCGTCGAACAGCCAGCGGAAGGCCACGCCGAAATTGACCGCGCCGACGGCCTTGGCCGCCCGGATGGGGTAGGTCGCCACCTCCTTGTCGTCCAGCTTGAGGACGACCTCGCCCACCACCTGGCCCTGCAGAACCGGCGCTTCCAGGTCCTCGGCCAGCTCGATGGTGGTGACGATGGCTTTTTCCTGCCCCTTTTTGACCAGGACGGGGGCGGGCGTCTCCACCGTGATGTCCACCTGAGGCTCCACCCCCCGCAGCACCTTGACCGGCTGCAGCTGGTTCTGGTCGATTTGAGGCGTGTGGATGCCGTAGCTGGCGAACCCGTAGTCCAGCATTTTGCGCGCGCCGCCGAACCGCTCGTCGGTGGTGGAGCAGCCCAGAATGACCGCCACCAGGCCCATGCCGTCCCGCTGTGCCGTGGCGGACAGGCAGTGGCCCGCCTTCTGGGTGGTGCCGGTTTTCAGCCCGGTGGCCCCCTTGTAGTGGCGCACCAGCTTGTTGGTGTTGACCAGCTGGGACTTGCCGTCCCGCAGGGTATCCATCCAGATGGTGGTGTACTCGGTGATTTTCTTGTGCTTCATCAGCTCCCGGGACATGACGGCCACGTCGTGGGCGGAGGAATAGGCGTCGTCGCTCAGGCCGCTGCAATCGAGGAATTTCGTGTCCGCCATGCCCAGCTGGGCCGCCCGTTCGTTCATTTTGGTCACAAAGGCGTCAATGGAGCCACAGATATGCTCCGCCAGGGCCGCGCAGGCGTCGTTGGCCGAGACCACCGCCGCCGCCTTGGTCAGCTCGTGGACGGTCATGACCTCCCCCTCCTTAAGCCAGATCTGGCTGCCGCCCATGGAGGCCGCGGTGGCGGAGCAGGATACCTTGTCGTCCAGGGAGATCTGCCCCGCGTCCAGCGCTTCCATCACCAGCAGCAGGGTCATGATTTTGGTCACCGAGGCGATGGCCACCTTCTCATGGGGGGTCTGCTCGAACAGGATCTGTCCGCTGGACAGCTCCATGAGCACCGCGCCCTTGCCCGCCACCGACAGGGAGCCGGCGTCGGCGGGCTGGGTGGCGGTGGTCACCCATTCGTCGTCGGTTTCCTGGAGGAGCTGCGCCGCCGTGGCGCCGTCGCTCTCGTCGGTCATCAGCGCCGGTGCCTCCTTGGCGAAGGCCTCCAGCCCGCCCCAGCCCGCCAGCAGGGCTGTGCAGCACAGCGCCGCCAGCAGCCGCTGCGCCCGCTTGTTGTGTTTCATGTGTTTCTCCGCCCTTTCTGCCAAATGCGGGAGTCCCCTTCACGGGTTCCCGCCTGTTCGGTACAGCATATGCGGAAAAACCGCCGTTTATCTCGCTTATGGGCAAAAAAACGCCGCCGGCGGCTGCCGGCGGCGGGTTTTATTCTTCGAGGAGGAATTCCTTGATTCTTTCCTTGTACGCGGCGAAGGTGCCGTCGTCCTTGCAGTAGGCCTGCAGCTCGATGGGCTTGGATAAATCCAGGCTGAACAGGCCCATGATAGACTTGGCATCGATGATATACGGGCCGGACACCAACTCTACTTTAAAGTCCACCTCGTTGCTGGCGGTGACAAAAGCCTTGGCTTCCACCACGGTTTCAAAATGCACGGTCGCTTTATACATCTGAAAGACCCCTCTCCTGTTCATGTTGTTGAAGGTTTACGCTTCCGGAGGCGGGGATAAGACCCGCGTAATGGGGAGTAGCACCTGTAACCCATTGTTCATTATATCCGCAAAGCACACGGAAAACAACCGGGAAAGGGAACAAACTGTTGATTGAAATTGCGGCATATTTCGATTATAATGGTGAAAGTGTGAGGAACATGCAAACCGCATGACATAGACGGATTGCACGGAAAGGGCTGTTCATTCTTATGAAAATTGTCTTTCACACCTTGGGCTGCAAGGTGAACCAATACGAAACCCAGGCCATGCGCCGCCTTCTGGAGGCCGAGGGCTTCGAGACGGGGGAGTTTGTCCCCGGCGACGAGGCGGCCCTGTCCGCCGACGGGCTGGTCATCAACTCCTGCACCGTGACCGGCGAAAGCGACCGGAAGCTGCGGCAGCTGCTGCGCCGCTGCCGGCGGGACAACCCCCACGCCGTGCTGGCGCTCACCGGCTGCATGCCCCAGGCCTTCCCCGAGGAGGCGGAGGGCTTCGCCGAGGCGGACATCGTGCTGGGCAACGCGTCCCGCCGCGCCCTGCCCCGCCATCTCGCCGCCTTCCTCCAAAACGGCCGGCGGATTGTGGACATCGGGGAGCACGACGCGCGGCTGGAGCCGCTGGAGATCGACGACTTCCAGGGCCGCACCCGCGCGTTCGTCAAGATCCAGGACGGGTGCAACCGCTTTTGTTCCTACTGCATCATCCCGTATGCCCGGGGACGCGTCCGCTCCAAGCCGCCGGAGGATGTCGCCCATGAGCTGCGCGCCTTGGCGGCGCGGGGCTTCCGGGAGGTGGTGCTGGTGGGCATCAACCTGACCGCCTATGGCCAGGAATGGGGCCTGTCCATCGCCGACGCGGTGGAGACCGCCTGCTCCGTGGAGGGGATCGAGCGGGTGCGCCTGGGCTCTCTCGAGCCGGACGCCTTGTCGGAGGAGGTGGTGCGCCGCCTGGCCGCGCAGCCTCGGCTGTGCCCCCAGTTCCATCTGGCGCTGCAAAGCGGCTGCGACGCCACCCTCCGGCGGATGAACCGCCACTACGACACCGCCGCATACCGGCGGATCGCCGGCCGGCTGCGGGAGGCGTTCCCCGGCTGCGCCCTGACCACTGACGTGATGGTGGGGTTCCCCGGCGAGGACGAGGAGGAGTTCGCCCAGTCCCTGGCCTTCGTGGAGGCCGTCGGCTTCTCCCGCCTGCACGTTTTCGCCTATTCCCGCCGCCCCGGTACGCCGGCCGCCAAGGCCCCGGGCCAGCTGTCCGCCGCCGTCAAGGCGGAACGCAGCCGCCGGATGACGGCCCTGGGCGACCGCCTGCGGGATGCCTATGCCGCGGCGCAGGTGGGATCCACCGCCGCCGTGCTGCTGGAAACCCGCCGGGAGGACGGCTTGGCCGAGGGGTACGCCCCCAACTATCTGCCCGTGCGGGTGCGCACCGCCCGGCCGCTGGGCTCCTGCCTGGACGTGCGGATCACCGGCCACGAGAACGGCGTCTGCCTGGGCGAAGAAGCGGATTGACAAAAGCAGAGGCTCCGGCTGCATGACGCAAGCCGGAGCCTTTTTCATCCCATTTTTCCCAAGAAGCCCATGCCGTAGAGCATGATGTTTTCCGCCATCTGGGCGATTTCGCCCGCCGGGGTGGTCATCCCGTCGTCCAGCCACTGCTGCAGCAGCCCCATGCAGCCGGAGCTGACGAACGCGTAGAAATAGGCGATCTGCTTGGGGGTGGCGTCCTTGAAATACTGGGCGTAGGAGCCGAAGCACCGGTCCCGCCCCAGATTGATGAGCTTGGCCAGGAACTCCTTGTCGCCGTAGGGGCCCAGCGTGACCGCGCAGATGTCGGAGTTGTCCTTGAGGCACTGGAAAATCTCGGTGCTGATGTCCACGGGATGAAACGACTCGCCCCCCGCAGACAGCAGGGGCTCCAGCGCCTTGTTGAAGTCCTCCAGCATCTCCTCTTCCATTTGGTGAAGCAGATCGTAGATATCGGTATAGTGGCAGTAAAAGGTGCCCCGGTTGATGCCGGCCCGCTCGCAAAGCTCCCGGATGGTGATGCTCTGGATGGGCTTGCTGCGCAGCAAATCGGTAAACGCCCGGCGGATCAGCATCTTGGTCACGCGGGTGCGGTGATCGGACGGTAACGTTTTCATGAACACACTTCCTTTTTCAACAAGTCTTGTCGGATATGTTGAAGAACTGACAAGCGTCCGGATTCTGTCGATTGTTTGCGGGTATACTTTATAGTATGATATAAACGGATAAGAAAATCAACGCTGCAATTGT
Source organism: Anaeromassilibacillus sp. SJQ-5 (assembly GCF_054108045.1). NCBI lineage: Bacteria > Bacillati > Bacillota > Clostridia > Eubacteriales > Acutalibacteraceae > Anaeromassilibacillus > Anaeromassilibacillus sp. SJQ-5. The sequence goes on along the minus strand of NZ_JBPJWQ010000002.1, from coordinate 109,139 downwards.
AAACAAAGGAGCTTTTCGCCATGGATAGAATCTATATCGTTACCGGCGCCAACGGGCATTTGGGCGGCACCATCGTCCGTATGCTGCGCCGGGCGGGCGCCACGGTGCGGGGGCTGGTGCTCCCCGCCGAGAAGGTGGCGGATGCCGGCGCCGTCCGGTATTTCAAGGGGGATGTCCGGGACAAGGCCACTCTGGAGCCGCTGTTCGCCGATACCGACGGGCGGGACGTGGTGGTGATCCACACCGCCGGCATCGTCGACATTGCCGATAAGGTCTCGCCAGCCATGTACGCCGTCAACGTGGGGGGCACCCGCAACATCACCGCGCTGTGCCTGGAGCATCGGGTGAGCCGGCTGGTGTACGTCAGCTCGGTGCACGCCATCCCGGAGAAGGACGGGCTGCAGGTGCTGCGGGAGGTCCATCATTTTTCGCCCGACGAGGTGGTGGGCGGCTATGCCAAGACCAAGGCGGAGGCCACCCAGATCGTGCTGGACGCCGCGGCCGCCGGCCTGAACGCCGTGGTGGTGCACCCCTCCGGCATCCTCGGCCCCTACGACGCCTCCGGCAACCATCTGGTGCAGCTGGTGGTAGACTACGTGCGGGGCAAGCTGCCCGCCTGCGTGCGGGGCGGCTACGATTTCGTGGACGTGCGGGACGTGGCGGCCGGCTGCCTGGCCGCCGTGGACAAGGGCCGGGCCGGGGAATGCTACATCCTGTCCAACCGGCACTACGAGGTCAAGGACGTGCTGCGCATCGCCAAGAAGGTGCAGGGCGGCCGGAAGCTGCCGGTGCTGCCCATGTGGATGGCCCGGGCGGCCGCGCCCATGCTGGAGTGGGTGGCCAAGCGCCGCCGCGAGCGGCCCCTCTACACCAAGTATTCCCTGTATACCCTGGCGAGCAACGACCGCTTCTCCCACGACAAGGCCACCCGGGAGCTGGGGTATCAGCCCCGGGATTTGTACCAGACCATCCGGGACACCATCGCCTGGCTGAACCGCAAGCGCCCGGCCCCCGCCGGCTGAACAAGTCTCCTCCGCCGCCGTTTTTCGGCGGCGGATTTTTCATCCCATTTTTTCCCCGCGCCCTCTTGACAAAATCCGTGTCTTGTTGTATAATCTGTAAAGTTATTTACTTTACACTCAATGGGTGGGAAAGGAGCCGGGCAGTATGGCGAAAAACCTGGAGATATCCCTGCTGTTTGATTTTTACGGCGATATGCTGACCGAAAAGCAGCGGGATGTGGTGGAGCTGTACTACAACGACGACCTTTCCCTGTCCGAAATCGCGGAGAACGAGGGCATCACCCGCCAGGGCGTGCGGGATTCCATCAAGCGGGCCGAGGCCCAGCTGCTCGAGATGGAGGAGCGCCTGGGATTGGCCAAGCGGTTCCGCGAGATGCGGGACGGCTTCGAGGCCATCCGCGCCGCCGCCCAGGACATTCAGGAATACAACGACCGCTATGGCTATTCCCGGGAGATTGACGAGCGGGCCAAACGGATTCTGACCCTGTCCGACCATCTTTCCAGAGCGTAATAATATCACAGATTCAACATTTTGTATTGAGAGGTGACCACCATGGCCTTTGAGGGCCTTTCCGATAAGCTGTCCGCCGCGTTCAAGCGGCTGCGCAATAAGGGCAAACTGAATGAAGCGGACGTCAAGGAGGCCATGCGCGAGGTGCGCCTGGCCCTGCTGGAAGCGGACGTGAACTATAAGGTGGCCAAGGACTTTACCAACAGCGTCACCCAGCGGGCCATCGGCTCCCAGGTGCTGGAAAGCCTGACCCCCGCGCAGATGGTCATCAAAATCGTCAACGAGGAGCTGACCGCCCTCATGGGCGGAGAGGCCGCCCGGCTGGCCACCGCCAACCGGCCGCCCTGCATCGTCATGATGTGCGGCTTACAGGGCTCCGGCAAGACCACCCATTCCGGCAAGCTGGGCCTGATGCTCAAAAAGCAGGGGCACCGGCCGCTGCTGGTGGCCTGCGACGTCTACCGCCCCGCCGCCATCACCCAGCTGCAGGTGGTGGGGGAGAAGGCCGGCGTCCCGGTGTTTGAGATGGGCACGGCAAACCCGGTGGACATCGCCAAAAAGGCGGTGGCTCACGCCCGGGATTACGGCAACGACTATGTGATTCTGGATACCGCCGGCCGGCTGCACATCGACGAGCAGCTGATGAACGAGCTGAAAAACGTCAAGGCGGCGGTGTCCCCGCAGGAAATCCTGCTGGTGGTGGACGCCATGACCGGGCAGGACGCGGTCAACGTGGCCGCCTCCTTCAACGAGGCGCTGGGCATCGACGGCGTCATGCTGACCAAGCTGGACGGCGACACCCGGGGCGGCGCGGCCCTGTCGGTGCGCGCGGTCACCGGCAAGCCCATCAAATTTGCCGGTGTGGGCGAAAAGCTGGACGAGCTGGAGGTGTTCCATCCCGAGCGGATGGCCTCCCGGATTCTCGGCATGGGGGACGTGATGTCCCTCATCGAGAAGGCGGAGATGCAGTTCGACCAGAAGGAAGCCGAAAAAATGGCCCGGAAGATGCAGGAAGACAAGTTCGACCTGAACGACATGCTGGATCAGCTGCGGCAGATTCAGAAGATGGGCAATCTCAAAAGCATCCTCAGCATGCTGCCCGGCGTGGGCAATCAGCTCAAGGACGTGGACATCGACGAGCGGCAGTTTTCCCGGGTGGAGGCCATCATCCTGTCCATGACCCGGGAGGAGCGCACCAAGCCGGATATTCTCAACCCCTCCCGCAAGCGGCGGATCGCCGCCGGCTGCGGCCTGAAGGTGGAGGACGTCAACCGCCTGGTCAAGCAATACGACTCCATGCGCCAGCTGATGAAGCAGGTCAAGGGCATGGGGAAAAAGGGCCGGGGTTTCCCCCGGGGCATGGGCCTTCCCGGCGGCATGGGCGGCGGCCGCCGCTTCTTTTAGCATTCGACTCCCGCCGGGACGAACCCGCCCGGCATGAGTGGAAGAATAGACAAATATCAACAATTTTGGAGGTACTGAATCATGGCTGTTAAAATTCGTCTGCGCCGCATGGGCGCGAAGAAAGCTCCCTTCTACCGCGTTGTGGTGGCGGATTCCCGCTATCCCCGCGACGGCCGTTTCATCGAGGAAATCGGCTATTACAACCCCCTGGAGGAGCCGGCGGTCATCAAGATCGACACCGAGAAGGCGGAGAAATGGATCGCCAACGGCGCCCAGCCCACCGATACGGTGAAGGCGCTGCTGAAAAAAGTGAGCGCGGAGAAATAAGCACGCGGAAAGGCGGAAACCGGGATGAAGGAACTGTTGCTCACGATTGCCAAAGGGCTGGTGGAGAATCCTGATGCCGTCGCGGTGGAGCAGGATGAGCCGTCCGAGGATGGCACCATCGTGTTCCATCTGCACGTGGCGCCCGATGATATGGGCCGGGTCATCGGCAAGCAGGGCCGCATCGCCAAGGCGATGCGCACCGTCATGCGCGCCGCCGCCACCCGCCAGGATGCCAAAGTGTCGGTGGAAATCGACTGATAAACGGAAAGCCGCCCATGACATTCATGGGCGGCTTTTGGTATTCTTAGGTAGGCGCGGTGCATTCATCGTTTATCGAGGAATCCTGTGCTTCGCCGGTCAGGTTTTCCCCGCCAGCAGCCCCAGCGTTACCAGCAGCTTGACACAATCCAGATAGCCCTGCCGGTACAGCTCCTTTTGCATAATGGCGGTAGCTTCAAACTCCTGCTCGAAATACTCGCGGAAATTCAGACAGTCCCCCGCGCTTATGGAGATGTCGCCCTCATTTTGTACAATAGGTTCGAGACTGTCGTATAGCAATTTGCTGGATTCTGCCGCCAGCGCATAGCGGCCGTTGCCTTTACGCAGGGCCTGTGAAATTTCCTCTATGCGGCTTTCGATAAATTTGGACACGCAGTTTTGCATAGTGACATTCCTTTCTCAATTGTTTTCCAACAATGCTTGAAAGGGAGCGTGACGCATGGTATACTATTTACGTCAACCGCCTTTTGGCATGTGTTGGCTGGGGAAGTGGTGTTTGCTTTGACGAGAGAGCGCCACTTCCTTCATTTTTTGAGGTCATCCTTCAACTTCTTAATCCCGCGTCGTGCTGCTTCTGCTTTTGTTACCTGCTCTTGCTCGCAATAGGCGTCTAATGTGTCGCTGCTTTCGCTGTCCAGGCGAACAAAAAGCGTCTTGTCTTTGGGATTGTCAGTGGGACGCCCCATTTTAGGGCTTGACAAATGTTCACCTCCTTTTGATATTCATAAGTATACCATTTATGAATATCAAAAGTCAAGTATGTTTTCCAACAATGCTTGAAAGGGAGCGTGACGCATGATATACTATTTACGTCAACCGCCTTTTGGCATGTGTTGGCAGCGTCTTGCTATAGGCAAGCCGCCTGGGGAAGTGGTGTTTGCTTTGAGAGGGGAGCGCCACTTCCTTCATTTTTTGATGAGCTTGTCCTTTAGGCAGATAATTCCCTGCCGGGTGGCTTCTGCTCTGCCGATATTTTCCTGTTCGCAATACTTTTCAAGGACTTCCACGCATTCGGCATCAAGCCTTACATGAATGGAAGTCTCTTTAGGATTATCGGTAGGACGGCCCATCTTCTTTTTCGTGGGCAAATTGCTCACCTCACTTTTGCAGCCCAAATGTCAAGCGTGTCTATAAAATAAATTACGCATTCAAGTTGAGAAGGCGGCAGAGCGCCTTATTGGCCCAGGATACTATTGACAAGCAACCTGTCCATGGTATAATCAACCTGTGGCACTACCAGCGGCAGAAATGCCGCGTGCGGTTTCAAGGCGGTTGTCTCCTCCCATTCCCTGGGAGGGAGATTTTTCTTTTTCCCTCCTGTGAAAGGAGGGGATGCTTATGGTTACATATCCAGAGCTGTTTCAGTTCTGCCTGGTGGTAATCGGCATTATTGGCCTGATGTTCACGGCCATAAAAAAGAAGTAAGACCGCCCTGCTTCCCCAAGCGTCGGTCTTACTTCTGACGAACTGAGGGGACAACCGCCTTTCGGTAGTGCCACCCTGTATGTCTATTCTATGCCACTATGGCCGTTTTGTCAAGCCGATGCAGGTTTATTCCTGCCCGGCTTTTTTGTCGTTCCTAGCCATTCAAGCTCTCTCTGCTGCGCAGCTCGAACCGCTTGTGACCTCGGCATCTCGCGTTGCGAGCTGCCACTGAAAGGCCTGACGGCCTTTCGAGGAGGCAACGGCATGGGTTCCGTTATCACACATAAATTAAGAGCGGCCCACACTGACGTGTGAACCGTTCTTAATTGGTGGGCGTAAACGGACTCGAACCGCTTGTGACCTCGGCATCTCGCGTTGCGAGCTGCCACTGAAAGGCCTGACGGCCTTTCGAGGAGGCAGCGGCATGAGTCCGTCTTCGTACATAAAATAAAAGCAGCCCACTCTGACGAGTGAACTGCTTTTATTTGGTGGGCGTAAACGGACTCGAACCGCTGACCTCCTGCGTGTGAAGCAGGCGCTCTAACCAGCTGAGCTATACGCCCATACAATGGTGACCCGAACGGGAATCGAACCCGTGTTACCGCCGTGAAAGGGCGGTGTCTTAACCGCTTGACCATCGGGCCGCTGTTGCTCCTCCGGTTGGAGGAGCGATGGTAGCGGTAGTCGGATTTGAACCAACGACACTGCGGGTATGAACCGCATGCTCTAGCCAACTGAGCTATACCGCCATAGCTTGTCCCTGTTCCATCCGAGAAAAACTTCCCTTTTAGCCAGGTGTCGAAGACACCCCCTTACAGGGGACGCACTATATTATATAGGATCCCGTATCCGTTTGTCAACCATTATTTTTGCTTTTGCGGCAGAAATTATTCCGGCTCATAAAATCCGCTCTTTTTGCCGGTCAAACCTCCTGCGTCTCGGCGGCCTTCCCCTCGTTTAGGCCGAAGACGGAGATGCACTGGGAGGGGCATACGGCGGCGCAGGCGCCGCAGCCGGTGCAGATTTCCGGGTCGATGGCGGCGAGAAAATTCTCCACCTTGACGGCGCCGCTGGGGCAGGCCTTGACGCATTTCATGCACCCAATGCACCCGGCCGTGCAGACCTTGCGTACCAGCGCCCCCTTGTCGTGGCTGGAGCAGCGCACCGCCGCCTTCGCCTGCGCCGGCACGATGGAAATGATGCGCTTGGGGCAGGCCTTGACGCACAGGCCGCAGGCCGCGCATTTGTCCTTGTCGATGCGTGCCAGCCCGTTCTCCACCGTGATGGCGCCGTATTCGCATACCGCCCGGCAGTCGCCGTAGCCCAGGCAGCCGTAAGAGCAGGCCAGATCCCCGCCGTAGAACTGGGCCGCCGCCGCGCAGGAGGGCAGCCCGCTGTAGCGCAGCTTGCGGGCCGCAAATTCCTCGCAGCCTCCGCAGTGCACCAGGGCGGTTTTGGCCTCCAGCGTCCCCTCGACGCCCAGCAGATTGGCGGTGGCTTCGGCCACGGCCGCGCCGCCGGGGGAGCACAGCCCCACCTTGGCCCCCTCGTGGGCCATGGCCTTGGCGTAGCCGTCGCAGCCGGAATACCCGCAGGCGCCGCAGTTGGCCCCCGGCAGCACGGCCCGCAGGGCCTCCGCCTTTTCATCCCGGGGGACCGCCATGACCACGCTGGCCACCGCCAGAATTAGCCCGGCGGCCAGGGCCAAACCCGCGACAATAAGAACCGCCAATACGATTGGATTCATGATTGCAAGCCCCTTTCTGCTTTACAGGCCGAATAGCCCCTGGAACCCCAGGAAGGACATCGACACCAGGGAGGCGGCTACCAGCGTGATGGGCAGGCCCTTGAGCCCGGCGGGAATCTCGGCGCTTTCCAGCCGCTCCCGCACCCCGGCGAACATCACCATGGCCAGCAGGAAGCCCAGCCCGGCCCCCAGCGCGTTGACCAGGGACTGGCCGAAATCGTACCCCTTGTCGATGTTCAGGATGGTCACGCCCAGCACGGCGCAATTGGTGGTGATCAATGGCAGATAGATGCCCAGGGAATTGTACAGCGGCGGCAGGAAGCGTTTGAGCGCGATTTCCACCAGCTGCACCAGCGCCGCGATGATGAGGATGAACACAATGGTCTGCAGATACCCGAGATCCCGGGGCACCAGCAGCAGGTTGTAGATGGGCCAGGTGGCGGCGGTGGCCATCAGCATGACGAAGATGACCGCCAGGGACATGCCCACCGCGGAGTTCAGCTTCTTGGACACGCCCAGGAAGGGGCAGATGCCGAGGAACTGGGACAGCACGAAGTTGTTGACCAGCAGGCCCCCGATGAGAATGGCGAACAGGCTCGTGTTACTCATGAGCTCCGTCCTCCTTCCCCTCGGCCGGCTGGCCCAGCTGGCCGCAGGCCGAAGCGTGCGGGCAGGCGGCGCAGCCGCCCGCCGTCAAATCGGTCACCGCTTTGCCGCCCTCCAGCCGGGCCGACAGCTTGCCGACCAGCCAGATGAGCATCCCGAAAACAAAGAACCCGCCGGCCGGCAGCACGAACACGGTGATGGGGGGGATGATCCCCGCCTCCGGCCAGCCGAAAATCGTGCCGTTGCCGAAGAATTCCCGGATGGCCCCCATGACGATCAGTGCCCCGGTGAAGCCCGCGCCCATGCCCAGCCCGTCCAGGGCGGACAGGCCCACGCTGTTTTTGCTGGCGAAGGCCTCGGCCCGGCCCAGAATGATGCAGTTGACGACGATCAGCGGCAGATAGATGCCCAGCGCCTTGTCGATATCGGGCAGATAGGCCTTGACCAGCATCTGCACGATGGTGGTGAAGCCCGCGATAATCACGATGTAGGCGGGCAGCCGCACCTTGTCCGGGATCACCCGGCGCAGCAGGGAAATGACGATGTTGGAGCAGACCAGCACGAAGGTGGCCGCCGCGCCCATGCCCAGCCCGTTGATCGCCGCCGTCGTCACCGCCAGCGTCGGGCAGGTGCCCAGTACCAGGCGGAGCACCGGGTTTTCCTTAATCAGGCCCTTGGAAAACGCCTGTCCGTACTTGTTCACGATGCGCCGCCTCCCTTCGTGATGTCCTCGTAATAGGCGATCGCCTGGTTGACCCCGTCGGTGATCCCCTTGCTGGTCTTGGTGGCCTGGGACACGCCGTCCACATCCTTGCCCAGGGTAAGGGGGGCAGCGTTCTTGCCGGAGAAAGCGTCTAGCAGGCCGCCCTTGGTCACCTTGTCCACGTATCCGGCCGTCTCGTTCTCCTCCGTCACCTTCACGCCGGAGATGGTGCCCTCGGCCGTGATGCCGGTCATGACCACCAGGCCGGCGCTTTTCCCGGTCACGCTGGCGGTGAAGACATAGCCCACGGTTTCGCCGTTTTGCAGGGCGGTGTAATAAACGACTTCCTTCCCGTCGGCGGTCAGGGTGCCCTTCTCGAAGCTGTCCGCCTGGATGACCTGACGCCGGGCGGCGTTTTCGATTTCCGCCGTGCGCTGCGCGATGGTGTCCTTGGTCAGCAGATTGGTGCCTGCCAGGGCGGCGGTTACCACCCCGCCGATGATGGTCAGGGCCGCCGCGGAGACCAGGATGTCCTTCCCGTTATTTTTCATGACGCAGTAGCCTCCGTTTCGTCCCGAAAGCCCGGGGCCGGGTGGCCCTCTCGATGAGGGGAACCAGGATGTTGCCGATGAGGATGGCGAAAGACACGCCCTCGGTCAGCGATCCGTACAGCCGGATGAGCACCGTCAGCAGGCCGCAGAGCACGGCGAAGACCACCTTGCCCGCCTTGTTGATGGGGGAGGTGGTGTAGTCGGTCGCCATGAAGATGGCGCCCAGCATCAGGCCGCCGGAAAGAATGTGGTATACCGGGTTTTCTCCCAGAATCCAGGTCAGTACGAAAACCGTCCCTATGTAGCACAGCGGGATGATGGGGGTGATGACCCGGCGGATCACCAGGTAAATCCCGCCGATGATCAGGGCCGCCGCGCAGGTTTCTCCCAGGCACCCGGGATGGATGCCGAACAGCAGCTGGAAGGGCTTGTAGGCCATTTCCCCGCCGCCCGCCATCATGGCCAGGGGGGTGGCGGAGGAAACCGCGTCCGCCGCCTGCAGCTGCGCAGGCATGGTCCAGTCGTTCATCTGGGCCGGGAAGCTGGCCATCAGCACGATCCGCCCCGCCAGGGCGGGGTTGACGAAATTCTGTCCGATGCCGCCGAACATTTGCTTGGCCACCACAATGGCCGCCACGCTGCCCAGCGCCGCCTGCCACAAAGGAAGGCTCACCGGCAGGTTGAAAGCCAGCAGCAGGCCGGTGACCACACAGGAGAGGTCGCCCACCGTCTGCGGCCGCTTCATCACCGAGCGGCTGAGCGTTTCAGAGGCGACGCAGGCCCCGACGCAGACCAGCTCAATAGCCAGCGCCCGCCAGCCGAACAGCCAGACGGAGGCGACAGCGGCGGGCAGCAGGGCGATGAGAACGTCCAGCATGATGGTGCGGGTGGACGCGCCGCTGTGCAGATGGGGGGAAGAGGATACGATAAGGGATTTCTCCATACAGGAAACCCGTCCTTTCTAGCCGAAAATCGGGGGATCAGGCACGATCCGCCATATGTGCCCGCCGCACGGCGTCCTTGGCCATGCGCATGGTCTGGACGATGTGCCGGTGGGCCGGGCAGGCGAAGGAGCAGCAGCCGCATTCCATGCAGCTGCCCACGTCCAGCTTTTCCATGGCCGCCGGATCGCCGTTTTTGTAGGCGGCCGCGATGGAGGGGGGCACCAGATGCATGGGGCAGGCGTCGACGCACCGCCCGCAGCGGATGCAGGGAGAGGCCTCCGTCTGGAGAACGTCCTCCTCGGACAGGGCCAGGATGGCGTTGTTCTGCTTGAGCACCGGCATGGTGTCGTCCATCAGGGCCAGCCCCATCATCGGCCCGCCCATCAGCAGCTTGCGCACCTTGAAGCGGGTGCCGCCGCAGAAGGCGATGACCTCGCCCACCGGCGTGCCGATGGCCACCTGCACATTCTTGGGATGGGCTATGGCCGAGCCGTCCACGGTCAGCCGCTTTTCCACCAGCGGCATGCCGGTCTTCAGGTACCGGGCCAGGAACGCCACCGACGTGACGTTCATCACCACGCAGCCCACGTCGGCCGGCAGCTTGCCCGGCGGCACCTGCCGCCCGGTGCAGGCCGCGATGAGTACCTTTTCCGCCCCCTGGGGGTACCGGGCGGGCAGGGATTTGACCAGCACCTGCTTTTCCGGTTGGGACACGCTGGCCGCGATGCGGGACAGCTCGGCGATGGCCGCCGGCTTGTTCTTCTCGATGGCGATGATCACCTGCCGGGTTTCCAGGAATTCCATCACCGTCTGCACGCCCGACACGATGTCCCAGGAGTTTTCCATGCATTCCCGGTAATCGGTGGTGATGTACGGCTCGCATTCGGCGGCGTTGATGATGAGGGTGTCCACCTCGTCGAGATTTTTCGGGTTGAGCTTGATGTGGGTGGGAAAGCCCGCCCCGCCCAGGCCGACCAGCCCGGAGGCGCGCACGGCCTTCAGGAAGTCCTCCCGGGATTCCACCACCGGCGGCCGGACGCTTTCATGCACCCGCTGCTCGCCGTCGGAATCGATGACCAGGGCCTTGGTGGTCCGCCCGCCGGGCAGCAGCAGGGTGGTGACGGCCGACACGGTGCCCGACACGCTGGCGTGCACCGGCGCGGACACGAACTGATCGCTGTCCCCGATTACCTGCCCGACCTCCACATGGTCCCCCACCTGCACCACCGGCTCGCACGGCGCGCCCAGATGCTGGGACATGGCGATGGTCACCTGCGCGGGCGGCGGCATGACGATGGTTTCGCATGCGGCCGTATGCTTCCGGTGGGGAGCGTGTACGCCGCCGCGGGCGCGTTTGCGGAGTGTTTCTATGAGGTTTGCCAAGGACAATCCCGCCTTTCGTCGATACCGGGCGGACGCCGCCCGTCTGTTATAACTGTTTTAAGGAGCCGCCGTCCAGCCTGGCCATGCTGCGCCGCAGCGCGGGCATCACCAGGTTGAGCGTAAGCCCCGTGACCGTCCCCGCCGCCACCGCCAGAAACAGCAGCCAGGGGGAATAGTACAGCAGAGAATCGTCGAGCAGCAGCATGGCCATGCCCAGCTGCCCCATGTTGTGGGCGACCGCCCCGGCCACCCCGATGCCGATATAGCTGACGTGCCGGGCAAACAGCCGCAGGCACAGGGCCATCAGCAGGGTGCTCAGCACCCCGCCCGACAGGCTCATCAGGGCGGCGGTGCCGCCCCGGAACAGGGCGAACACCGCCTTGCCCGCCGTCACGGCCAGCGCCGCGGGCAGGCCCATGGAGGTCAGGACGTACATCGTCGCGATATTGGACAGGCCGGGCTTGGCCCCCGGCACCGGCAGCGTGGGCAGCCACCCCTCCAGGGAGGAGATGGCGATGGCCAGCGCCATCCATAGGCCGAGCTGCGCCGCCCTCCTGGCGGCGGAAGCGGTTTTCACGGCGTTCGCCCCCTTCATCCCGCCACCATGTCCACGGCGGAGCCGGCGTCGTCCGCCGCCTGAACCCGCACCACCACGCCCGCGGGCAGGCAGGCGGCGGTCTGCCCTGTCCGGGACAGCCAGCCGCTGCGCACGCAGACCTTGTCCGGGCAGCCGCTGGACAGAAAACGGATCCGGCCCTCCTCGACGGCCAGCTGCACCGTCAGGCCGTCCTTTCCGGCAAAGGCGTACGTCCCCGGCCGGTTCAGAGACAGTACCGTCTCCCCGTCCGGGGTGGTCACCACCGCTTCGCCGCCCGGCTTCGCCAGCAGATGCAGCCCCAGCAGCAGCGCGACGGCCAGCAACAGGACGCCGCCGCCCAGTATGCAGTCGCCGAGGCGCAGCCCGGCGGCGTTTTTTCGGGTTGCAGCCGCCGTGGCGTCCGCCTCCTTTGCCGCCGGCCCCCGCAAAAGAGGTGGCCGGCGCGTACGATCTATGATATAATATTTTGGACCAAAAAACAAGTTTTACCGGCCATTAACAGGATTTTCTTTAAAACGGGAGGCTACTGCGATGGACTTTACTTTTTATATGCCGGTGCGGGTGCTCAGCGGCCCCGGCTGCGTCCGGGCGGGGGGCGAGCTGCTGCGGGGGCTGGGCCGCCGCTGCCTGGTCATGACCGGGGGCCGCGGCGCCAAGGAAAGCGGCGCGCTCGACGACGTGCTGGACACCCTGAAGCAGGCCGGGGTGGACGCCACCATCTTCCCCGGCGTGGGGCAGAACCCCCTGGCGTCCCAGTGCCAGCAGGCCGCCTATGCGGCGGAAATCTGCCGGGCGGAGTTCGTGGTGGGCGTCGGCGGCGGGTCGGTGATGGACGCCGCCAAAGCCGCCGCCTGGCTGGCCGCCAACCGGGTGGAGGATACCGCCCGCCTCTTCGCGGGCACCCTGCGCCGCCCGCCCCTGCCCCTCGTCCTGGTCGGGACCACCGCCGGCACCGGCAGCGAGGTAAGCCCCACCGCGGTGCTCACCCTGGATACGGATATGCCCGGCCTGGGAACCGCGGGCCGCAAGAAAAGCATCACCCACCCGAGCTGCTACGCCCGTTACGCCTTCGCCGACCCGCGGTATACCGCTTCCCTGCCCCGGAAGCCCACCGTTTCCACCGCCCTGGACGCCTTGGCCCATGCCGTGGAAGGCTACTGCAACCCCGCCTGCGGCGACGTGGCGGCCGCCTGTGCCGAGAAAGCCCTGCCCCTGATAAGCGGCGGGCTGCGCTGGCTGGCGGAGAATCCCGGCCTGTTGCCGGACGAGGCGCTGCGGGAGGAGCTGCTGTACGGCTCTCTGTGGGCCGGCCTGGTGCTGAACGCCATGGGCACGGCCTACCCCCACCCCTTCGGCTATATCCTCACCGAGGATTTCGGTATTCCCCACGGCATGGCCTGCGCCGTGTTTCTTCCCTCTCTCTCCCGCCGGGCCGAGGCCTTCGTGCCCGCGCGGGCCCAGCGGCTGTTCACCCTTTGCGGCGGCCGGGAGGCGTATTACGGCCTGCTGGAGGCCCTGATCGACGCGCCGGTGACCATGACGGAAGAGGCCGTCCAGGTCTATGCCGCCCGCTGGGAGGGGCTGAAAAACCTGGAACGCACGCCGGGCGGCTTCACCGTGGAGGAGGGCCGGCAGCTGTTTCGTGAGCTGTTTGTTCCCCGGCAAGAGGCGTGAGGCGGAATCATCTATATTTCGATGTATATGCAACTATATTTGGGTTTCCCGCCCAATCTCTTGTTTTTTAAAAAACGGAGCGGTACAATCGGGGTATCGGGAGGGAAAGCTCCCCATTTTATACCATATCGGGAGGTTGAACCGCATGATTCAGAATATGCCGATCGCCCTGCAGCTGTTTTCGGTGCGCGACGAGCTGGCCGCCGATTTCCGCGGCACCCTGCAAAAGGTGAAGGACCTGGGCTATGAAGGGGTGGAGTTCGCCGGCCTGCACGGCCGGGATCCCCAAGAGATCCGCGCCATGCTGGACGACATCGGGCTGAAGGGCATGTCCGCCCACGTGCCGCTGGACGAGCTGCTGGCCGATATCGACAAGGTGGTCGAGGACTACAAGACGCTGGGCTGCCGGTACATCGCGGTGCCGTGGCTGGACGAGGCGCGCCGCCCGGGACAGCCTGGCTACCCGCAGGTTCTCGCGGATATCCGCGCCATCGGGGAGGCCTGCGCCGCCAAGGGCATGACCCTGCTGTATCACAACCACGATTTTGAGTTCACCAAGGTGGACGGCGCGTACGCCCTCGACCGGATGTACGCCGACATCCCCGCCGCCCTGCTGCAAACGGAGCTGGACACCTGCTGGGTCAACGTGGCGGGGGAGAGCCCCGTGGCCTATCTGAACAAATACGCCGGCCGGGCGCCGGTGGTGCACCTGAAGGATTTTGTCATGCCGGGGAAAAAGCCGGCCCATATGTATGAGCTCATCGGCGTGGACGACGCAGGCGCGCCGGGGGAGGACGAGGTGTTCGAGTTCCGCCCGGTGGGCTACGGCGCCCAGGATTTCCCGGCCATCATCGCCGCGGCCGCCGCGGCCGGCGCCAAATGGGTGGTCGTTGAGCAGGATCAGCCCAGCCTGGGCAAAACCCCGCTGGAATGCGCGGCCCTGAGCATCGCCTATGTGAATTCCCTGCAATAATGGAAAACCGCCGCCTCCTGCCGAATAAGCAGGGGGCGGCGCTTTTTTATAAAGCCTGGTTCGGCCGGGCCTTTTTTATTAAACCCTTTTGGGATGGGCCATACTATTGGAAACTGGCATATGTAAAGAATTCCCGCCGTATGATTGAACTGCGGCGGCGACTATGGTATAGTGGATAGGCATCAGGAATTTTTTAGGGAGGGGCCGGCATGAACCTCACAATCGACGGGCGGCAGGTGCAGTATCTCGATAAGGGCGAAGGGCCGACCCTTCTGTTTCTCCATGGCTGGGCCGCCCCGGTGGAAACCTACCGCCTGCTCACCGATCATCTTTCCGGCTACTGCCGGGTGGTCGCCCCCGATTTTCCCGGCTTCGGCGGCAGTGAGGAGCCGCCCGTCCCCTGGGACGTGGACGGCTATGTGGATTTCACCCTGAAATTTGCCGCCGCCCTGGGCATCGAGCGGGCCGTTCTGATGGGCCATTCCTTCGGCGGCCGGGTGATCATCAAGCTGATGAACCGTCCTGGTCCGCCCCTCGAGGTGCCGAAAATCATTCTGATGGACGCGGCGGGCATCAAACCGAAGCGCCCCCCGTCCTATTACTGGAAGGTGTACTCCTTCAAGGCCGCCAAGGCCTTTTTCCGCCTGCCCGGCGTGCGCCGCCTGTTTCCCGACGCGGTGGAAAAGGCCCGTGCCAAGCGGGGCAGCGCCGATTACCGCAGCGCCTCGCCTCTCATGCGCCAGGTGATGAACCAGGCGGTGAATGAGGACTTGACCCCTCTGCTTCCCGGCGTCGCGGCCCCCACCCTCCTGATTTGGGGGGAGAAGGACACCGCCACCCCCCTGTCTGACGGCCAGCTGATGGAGAAGAAGATCCCCGGCGCGGGTCTGGTTGTCCTGGCCGGCGCGGGCCACTTTTCCTTTGCCGACCGCTGGCCCCAGTGCAGCCGGGTGCTCGATTCCTTCCTCAAATAGGCTCTAAGAAAGGCTGAATAGTTTGAAAGAAAGGCATTCGCCTTTCTTTCAAACTTCCTGCGAAAGGATGAGTCATAGCCATGGAACTTGCCGCGAAAATCGCCATGCTTGTCGCCTGCGCCTTCAACTTTGGGGTGCAGTCGCTGTATTTTACCCACATGCTCCAGCTCAATTCCTACCGGAATGAGCGGTATCGCAAATGGTGCCGGGACAACGAGACGAAGCTGGTTTCCGTCCGCCGGATCCTGCCGGTTCTGCTCATTCCCGCCATGTATCTGCCGGTTGTCTGGGGCTACGGCGCGGCGGCGGCGATCCTGCTGCTCACCGGGCTGCTGAATCTGCCCAAAAAGGCCAAAAAGCCCCTGGTGTTTACCAACCGGGTGCGCAGGATTCTGGCCACCCAGGCTCTTCTGCTGGCCGCTGTGCTGACCCTCTCCTTCTTCTCCGCTTACCTGCGGGCCATCGGCTTCACCGCCCTGTTTTCCCTCATCATCTGGGCCTGGACGTGGCTGGCGAACACCATCAATCATCCGTTGGAAAAGCATATTGCCGGCGGCTACGTCAAGGATGCCCGCGCCCGCCTCCAGGCCATGCCGAACCTCATCGTAGTGGGCATCACCGGCAGCTATGGCAAGACCAGCGCGAAGAACTTTCTCCACGACCTCCTGGCCGTGGAATACAACGTCCTCATGACGCCCGAAAGCTACAACACCACCATGGGGGTGGTGCGCACTATCCGGGAGAGGCTGCGGCCTTCCCATCAGGTGTTTATTGCGGAGATGGGGGCCAAAAACCCCGGCGATATCCGGGAAATCTGCGACCTGGTTCATCCCCGGTACGGCATCCTCACCTCCATCGGGGAGCAGCATCTGGAAACCTTCAAGACCATCGACAACATCATTGCCACCAAGTTCGAGCTGGCCGACGCCATCCCGGCGGACGGCTGCGTGTTTCTCAATACCGACAACGATTACATCCGTGCTCATCCCGTCGGCGTTCCCCACGTCGCCTACGGCACCGCGCCGGATGCCGATTACCGCGCGTCCGATATTGTGGTGGACGCGGGGGGCTGCGCCTTCACCGTCACCGCCCCCGACGGGGAGAGCCAGCGCTTCACCACCAAGCTGCTGGGCGGGCACAATATCCAGAATCTGACCGGCTGCATCGCCCTGGCCCATCGTCTGGGCATCCCGCTGAGCAAGCTGGTCTATCCTATCCGGATGCTGAGGCCCGTGGAGCACCGGCTCCAGCTGCTGCCTAACGGCTTCATCGACGACGCGTACAATTCCAACCCCGCCGGCTTCCGCAGCGCGCTGGACGTGCTGGCCGGCTTCGACGCCCAGCGGGTGCTGGTCACCCCCGGCATGGTAGAACTAGGGGAGAGGCAGGAGGCCCTCAACCGGGAGCTGGGGGAATACGCCGCCGCCCGCTGCGACTACGCCGTGCTGGTGGGGGAGAAGCAGGCCCCGCCCCTGAAAGAGGGGCTGCTGCGCGGCGGCTTTCCGGAGGAGCGGATTTACGTGGCCGCCACCCTGCAAGACGGGCTGGCGCATCTGAACGCCCTGCCCGCCGCCCCCCGGATCGTCCTGCTGGAAAACGATTTGCCGGATAACTTTTAAAGGAGTTGGTTGACAGATGAAAACCAAGATAGCCGTCCTGTTCGGCGGGCACAGCGTGGAGCACGAGGTGTCCATCATTTCGGGCCTCCAGGCCTTCGCCGCCCTGGACCGGGAGAAATATGACCCCATTCCTCTGTACATCGGGAAGGACAACGCCTTTTACACCGGCGAGGCGCTGGGGAACATCGACAGCTATAAGGATATGAAGGCCTGCCTGGCCGCTGCCACGCGGGTGCTGCTGGTGCCCGGCGAGGCCGGCGTGGAACTGATCCGCTATCCCATGAAGAAGTTCGGCAACAACGTGGTGGGCAGCTTCGAGGTCGCCCTGCCGGTGGTGCACGGCACCAATGTGGAGGACGGCACCCTCATGGGGTATCTCGAAATGCTGGGCGTGCCCTACGCCGCCAGCGACCTGACCAGCTCCGCCCTGGGGATGGACAAATTCGCCATGAAGGCGGTGCTGCGGCAGGCGGGCCTGCCCGTGCTGGACGCGCTGGAATTCACCGGCAAGGCCTACGCTTTAGACCCGGACGCCATCCTGTCCCAAATCGAGGAAAAGGTGGGGTATCCCGTCATCGTCAAGCCGGTGAACCTGGGATCCTCCGTGGGCATTTCCAAGGCAAAGGACAGGGCTTCCCTCCGGGACGCCATGGACCTGGCCGCCTCCTTTTCCCCCCGGATCCTGGTGGAACGGGCGGTGGAACATCTGCGGGAAATCAACTGCGCCGTCCTGGGCGATTACGAAAGCGCCCGCCCCTCCGCCTGCGAGGAGCCGGCCGGCGCCGATGAAATCCTCAGTTACCGAGACAAATATCTCTCCGGCGGCAAGGGCAAGGCCGGCGGGGATAAGGGCGGCATGAGCAGCCTCAAGCGCCGCTGCCCGGCGGAGATCCCCGACGAGATGACCGCCGAGGTGCAGCGCCTGGCCGTGGCCACCTTCCAGGCCCTGGGCTGCTCCGGCGTGGCCCGGGTGGACTTTCTCAACGATAAGGAGACCGGCGGCCTGTGGGTCAACGAAATCAACACCATCCCCGGCTCCCTGGCCTTCTACCTGTGGGAGGCGGCGGGTACCTCTTTCACCGCCCTGCTGGATGAGATGCTGTCCCTGGCCTTCAAGCGGGCCCGCGAGCGGGAAGCCCTGACCTTCACCTACGAGAGCAACATCCTCTCCGGCATCTCCCTGGGCGGCTCCAAAGGCGGAAAAGCGTAATATTTATTCTGTATACAAAATCCGGCAGCCCTGTTTTGGGCTGCCGGATTTTTAATGAATGGTTAGAGACTGAGCTTAGTAGGACAGGCTATGACATAAAAAATCGGCGCCAGAGGCTGGCGCCGATTTAGGACTACTCCGATTGGTAGTCGCTATAGGCCGTATTCGCTTCATCGGCTTCTTGAAGCAGTCTGTCGACATCTGAAGCATCGATGGCAATCCGGGTAGTAATAAGATACTGCGTCATCTCACCCTGCTGACTATATCCTTGCAGTTTGAGAATAATTCCGGTTTGTGCATCCACGTATAGGGTGAATTGGTGAATCTGTAATTTGTCATTGGCATATGCCGAGGGCATTCCCTGAAGCACAAAACAATTTCGGTCTAAGAAAACGTCTCCCCCAACTAGCTCCCAGCTATTTAAATCTGCCAACAAATTGAATGCGAGCTCTTGAGAAAAGAGACTCGTGGAGGCAATACCTGTATTTGTTAAGTCGTATCGATAACGATATTCCTTGACCCCGTCCTGGCCGCTATGAATTCTATTGTCAATGAAAGAACGCTGCGGATCCGCTATTCCGTAGACTGAGGTATTCGGTTCATAGGATAGGAGGCGATTGTCGACGGGTAGCATAGAGGATACGATTCGAACGGTCTTTGCTCGGTTATCATACGTTGTAAATACAGCGTCTTTAAAATATTGCTCCAAATCCAGCGAATCTCCGGATATCCGTTGATAGGAACGTTGAGAATCAATATTGGTTACATATTTTACAGTGGTTTCTCCCATTCCCAATAGGTTGGTTCGAAATTCCCCTTTAGCTGTTTGAAAATAATCTACGCTGTTGATGATACCGTTTAAGAGCTTCGCTTTTGTGTCTTCGTTCTTTGGCAGCTTTTGTATAAGTTCTATCCAATTGCTTGAGATATTTTCTGTCTGCTCCGGTCTTTCGTCGCGTGGGTTTGAAGGAACGGCAGCGTTTGTGAGAGAGGCTCCGTTTACAAGAAGTCCTGAACATATGGACAAACTGACCATAGCTATACAAGCACCTATTCTTTTATGCATTTTCACTGTTATTCTCCTTTCTATATAGAGTCTATATTAGTTTACGCAATATTATCTAGAAAATTCATACAACAGGTTAACGTATCGTATACGTGTAAACTCGTATGCCGTCCGCGCCGGTATAGCCGCTCGCATTACCAGATGGAGATACTGATACAGATTGAAAAGAAAAATAATTGGGCTCTTCATAACTAGTATTTCTGGATACTTCGGGAAGCGTGTTCCATCCACCGGGAGCCGTTCTCTGATTTACACTGTGAATACGATAATACGCATTTACATTGCCTGCATAATAATTAGCAGCAGGGTCGGTAAAGGAGTTATCATATAAATATACGCTCAACGAAATGTAAACATTCCATCCACTGTGTACATTGCGCATCGTATGATTGCTATGATATTCATACCCACTATTTTTATTACTTGCCACTTCACGTCTTGCATCGCCATTATATAGATTCTTGTTGACAGTCAAATATGTCGGGAAGCCGCTCCTGCTGACATTGACAGCGCTGGCTATCGTGTCGTTATCGATCAACCAATGGGAGTAATACATTTCACGGGAAGAGCCTTCTGAATATCCCACGTCCGGATTAGCTAATCTAGGTGCCACCTTTTCCACACTAAAATCACCGGTGCAATTGTAATCTCGACCACTGTCTTCGACATAATCGGAATACTTATCCATGCAGTTTTGGAATTTCAAAGTAGAGATCGCTGGTTCGTCAATGGATATTTCTTTTGTTTCAAGATACTGAACCAATTCGTTTTGACTGTTATATCCTTTTAAATCCAAAAGAATTCCCGTAAATTTGTCAACCAAAAGAATGAAGGTCTGGAATCCCAATTTTTCTGCATAATATGTATCCGTGTATCCTTGAATTTCCAAACATGTTCTGCCTGCAAACTCTCGTTCACCTTGCAGAGACCAATTCTCTTTATTGCCTAGTAAACCAAATGTTAATTCTTGAGAGAAGAGGCTCATTCCTGCAAGAGATGTATTGGTCAGGTTAGAACGATAGCGATATTCTTTTGTTCCATCCGGATTGGTTACAATGCGTTCTTCAGTTCCCCTCGCTTTCGCGTTAAATTCGATCCCTCCCGTCGCCACGCTTTTTTTACCGGAAGTTAAGCGTTCGTCAACAGGAAACATGGTATCAATTCTTTCATATGAGCGCATACGATTATTATATACAAGCTCTTGATAATCAGAATAATACGATTCTTTATTTGTCACGGTATCTTTAACAGATTGGTATGCAGTTTGAGCGTCGATATCTACCTGATAATCCACAGTTGTTTCTTCGTTTTCATTGATGAGAGTCGTAACAAATTTCCCGGTTGCTGAATTATAATAATCAATGCTATTAAGCATAGCATCCAAAACAGAGCTCTTTTGTGAGTCATAGTAATTCTCATCCGCTTGTACAATTCCGCCAAACAAGGAGGACACTAAAAAAATAAGCGATAAACTGGAAATTGTGACTTTTGCTTTTCTTTTCATTTTTATCGACCTTTCTTATTTTATTCAAAGTATCCATGGGTTTGTGATAGCGATTAATCATCTTCTTGTCTTATATAACCAAATATTAACATAGAATCTTTATTTTGTCAACGTGATTTTATTTCAAAGTATTGTGATTTTTGTTATACAATCTCGAATATAAAGAAATAATATAAGCAAATCTATTGGTAATATAAAGACGAAATAGTGGCTATATATAAAAAATCCCCTCTTAGCCTAGACATCGTGTCTAAGGCTAAGAGGGGGCGCTGCTTGAGGTGGAAATGCCAATTGTTTAGCTATGTTTAGTTACGGCTGCTGGCCGTTGTTCTGGCCGGGTGCCTGGGTGCCCGTGTACGCGGGCTGCTGGGGATAAAGGGGCTGCGCCGGGGCGGCCGGCTGCACGGGCTGGGCGGGCGCCGCCTGGGTGTATACCTTCTGCTCAAGCAAGCCGAAGGCCCGGTTGGCCAGCTTAGACACCAGGGGAAGCCCCGCGTCCTGCTCCTTGACCACCTTGGTGATGGCGATGATGCAGAACACCAGGATAATCAGGGAGACCAGCCCGGTGATGCCGTTGAAGACAACGGAAACCGCCGTGCCTACAAACGGGATGGAACGGAATACGTTCAGAATGTCCAGCACGCTTCCGACCAGGGACGACGCCAGGGTCAGGAAAAACGCCTGCATCACCTGCTTGGACAGCCATTCGTTTTTCTCCGCCAGAATCACGAAGCCAAGCAGAAGCCCGCACAGCAGCGTCTGGCCCAGAAAGGCCAGCACGAACGCCAGTACGGCATAGAACCACAGACACACACCGAATTTACCTTTTTGCATGAGAGAAACCCTCCATTCGTATAATGGCCCCCGTCCGTGGGACAAGACGGCCTTTTTTCCAGTATAATCAACCGTCCGGATTTTTACAACCAGCCCCGCCGTATTTTTACGAAAAAATGCGGAAATCTTCATATTTGACAAGAAATGGCGCGGATTTTTGTGTGGGCGTGCCCGCGGCATGTGGGGCGGTACCATCGATAATGCCGGCCTTCAGCGCGGGCACCAGCACCCCGTCCAGGGAGCCGGGGTCGGAGGAACAGTGGATAGCCTCCACCTCCAGCCCCCGGTCGGTCATGGCGGTCATTACCGCCCGCATGAGGGAGTTTTTTCCCGTGCCCGGGCCGCTCTTAATAATGTAGGCCCGCCAGCCGTCGTGGGGAAAGTACAGATCGTCCAGATACCCGACGAATCCCACCGGCGTGTTGGCCCCCAGGAAAAAACGGACGTCCGCCGCGTTCGCCGCGTTCAAGTTGGCTTCGTTCATGCGAATCACTCATCCTTTCTCTCTCGCCGGACGACACGCCGCCCTTTCGAGCGATCCGCCCCTGTCTCTCGCTCCGGCTTTCCTTCCATGCTATTCCGTTTCCCCCGATTTGGTGCGGATTTCTCGAATCCCCCCTGCATTTTCCCCCGCTTTTCCCATTTTTGTCCGCCTTTCAATATGTACAAAAGTATACCATACTAGTATACTTTATTTTTCATTCCCTCCATTGAGAATCGCGGTCGAATTTGGTATACTACAAGCATAGAGACGCCGCCGCGGATCCGCCGCGGCGGGAATTCCCTTGCGATGCGAAAGGATAGGTAGCCCCATGAGCGAATTTAAATCCGGCAATTGGCAGAAATACATCGATGTGCGGGACTTCATCGCCCGCAACTACACCCCCTACGACGGGGATGAGAGCTTCCTCGCGCCCCCCACCGCGCGCACCAAGGCCCTGTGGGATGAGGTGTCCGCCCTGATGAAGGAGGAAACCGCCCGGGGCGGCGTGTACGACATCGACACCCACACCATCTCCGGCATCGACGCCTACGCCCCCGGCTACATCGACCGGGAGAAGGAGCAGGTAGTCGGCCTGCAGACCGCCGAGCCCCTCTGCCGTGCCATTATGCCCTTCGGCGGCATGCGGATGGTGCGGGGCTCCCTGGAAGCCTATGGCCGGGAGCTGGATCCGGAAATCGAAAAGGTGTTCGAGTACCGCAAGACCCACAACGACGGCGTGTTCGACGTGTATACCAAAGAGATGCGGGCCGCCCGGAAGTCAGGGGTCATCACCGGCCTGCCCGACGCCTACGGCCGGGGCCGGATCATCGGTGACTACCGCCGCGTGGCCCTGTACGGCGTGGATCACCTCATCGAGGAGAAGCAGCATTCCCGGGACGACGCGGATTTCAGCGTCATGGACTCCCGCGCCATCCGCCTGCGGGAGGAGCTGGCCGAGCAGGTGCGGGCCCTGGAGGCCCTGAAGCGCATGGCCGCCTCCTACGGATTCGACATTTCTGTGCCCGCCAAGGATACCAAGGAAGCCGTCCAATGGCTGTACTTCGGCTACCTCGCCGCGGTCAAGGAGCAGAACGGCGCCGCCATGTCCATCGGCCGGGTCTCCACCTTCCTGGATATCTACGCCGAAAAGGATCTGGCCGAGGGCCGCTATACCGAAAGCGAGATCCAGGAGATCGTCGATCATTTCATTATGAAGCTGCGCATGGTACGCTTCCTGCGCACCCCCGCCTATGACGAGCTGTTTTCTGGCGACCCCACCTGGGTGACGGAATCCATCGGCGGCATCTGCACCGACGGGCGGCATATGGTCACCAAAATGTCCTTCCGCTTCCTGCACACCCTGACCAACCTGGGCCCCGCGCCGGAGCCGAATATGACCGTGCTGTGGAGCCCCCGCCTGCCTGAGAATTTCAAGCGCTACTGCGCGAAGGTGTCCATCGAGACCTGCTCCATCCAGTACGAGAGCGACGAGCTGATGCGCAAGAAGTTCGGCGACGACTACGGCATCGCCTGCTGCGTGTCCGCCATGCGCATCGGCAAACAGATGCAGTTCTTCGGCGCCCGCTGCAACATGGCCAAAGCCCTGCTGTACGCCATCAACGGCGGCCGGGACGAAAAGAGCGGGGTGCAGGTGGGGCCCGAGCTGCTGGCCTGCCGGGGCAAATACCTGGACTACGACGATGTGATGAAGAAGTTCGACACCATCCTCGACTGGCTGGCCCAGCTGTATATCAATACCCTCAACGTCATCCACTATATGCACGACAAATACTGCTACGAGAAGATCCAGATGGCCCTGCACGATAACGAGGTGCTGCGCACCATGGCCTGCGGCATGGCGGGCCTCTCGGTGGTCTGCGATTCCTTGTCCGCCATTAAGTACGCCAAGGTGCGCCCCATCCGCAACGATGACGGCCTGGCCGTGGACTTCGAGGTGGAGGGCGACTTCCCGAAATTCGGCAACAACGATCCCCGGGTGGACGACATTGCCGTGGACGTGGTCAAGACCTTCATGCGCAAGCTGCGCAAATGCCCCACCTACCGTGAGTCGGTGCATACCCTGTCCATCCTGACCATCACCTCCAACGTGGTGTACGGCAAGAAAACCGGTTCCACCCCCGACGGCCGGAAGGCGGGCGAGCCCTTCGCCCCCGGCGCCAATCCCATGCACGGCCGGGACAGCCACGGCTGCGTGGCCTCCATGATGTCGGTGGCCAAGCTGCCCTACGATTACAGCGAGGACGGCATCAGCTACACCTTCTCCATCGTCCCCGGCGCCTTGGGCAAAAGCGAGGAGGAGCAGGCGGATAACCTGGTGGGCCTGATGGATGGCTACTTCAACGAGAGCGGGCATCACATCAACGTCAACGTCCTCAACCGGGAGCTGCTGCTCGACGCCATGGATCACCCCGAGCAGTATCCCCAGCTGACCATCCGGGTTTCCGGCTACGCCGTCAACTTCGTCAAGCTGACCCGCGAGCAGCAGCTGGACGTCATTAATCGGACGTTCCACACGCGGTTCTAATCCGGCAAAGAGCGCTTGAGGAGGTGTGGAACGTCATCGTTCCACACGCGGTTTTAAAAAGGAAGCCCGGCCCCCGCGCGGGGGCCGGGCATTTCTTGCCTGGGAGGCTATTGTATGACCAACGTCATGGGCCGGATCCATTCGGTGGAGAGCTTCGGCGCTCTCGACGGGCCGGGGATCCGCTATGTGCTGTTTTTGCAGGGCTGTCCCCTGCGCTGCCTGTTCTGCCATAATCCTGATTCCTGGAACGCGGAGGGCGGGCAGGCGATCGGTTCGGTCGACGTGGTGCGGGACATCCTGCGGTATCAGAATTTCATCCGCCGGGGCGGCGTCACCCTCTCGGGGGGCGAGCCCCTGCTGCAGCCGGATTTCGCCGCCTCCATCCTGGAGGGCTGCCGGGAAAACGGGCTGCATACCGCTCTAGATACCTCCGGCGGCGTTTCCCTGCTGGCCTGTCGGCAGGCGGTGGACGCGGCGGACATGCTCCTGCTGGACATGAAGGCCGCCAACGACCTGTTGTTCCGCACCCTTACCGGCCGGGGGATGGACAACACCCTGGATATCCTCCAGCACTGCGAGACCACCCGGAAGCCCGTGTGGATCCGCCACGTCCTGGTGCCGGGCTATACCCTGACCGAGCCCCATCTGCACGAGCTGGGCCGCCTGCTCCGGGATTTCGCCTGTATTGAGCGGGTGGAGCTGCTCCCCTTCCATAAGATGGGGGAGTACAAGTGGGAGGCCCTGGGGTATCCCTACACCCTGACCGACACCCAGCCCCCCGAGGCCGCTGAGGTGGCCCGGGCCCAGGAGATCCTCACCAGCTACGGCCTAAGCGTACGCTAAAGCACCTCCAGATCGTACCCGCCCGGCAGCGCGGGAAAGGACGCGGTCGGCAGCGTCTGATACCAGTAGGCCATGCTGAAAAAGTCGTCCTTGCGGGGCAGATAGGTGCGGTCGCCCCGCCAGCCTAAGTCTTGGATAGTGACCTTCAAATCGCTCTCGAACCGGATGGGATCCGGAATGTGCCAGCGGTAGAGGGAAAACCGCTGCTGCGAGTTGTAGCGCCCGTCGGGCGCGATGACGTGGTACATCCCCATGTATGGCGCGGAATAGGTGTTGTACGCCCCGCCCGCCATCCAGTCGTACGCCCCGCCGAAATAGTCTTCGGTGCCGGTGCCGCAGATGGTGGGATACGCCCCGTCCCCGTCCAGGTAGAACTTGATTTCTCCCTCGCCCCACCAGCCGCCGTGGCCGTTGATGCCCACCCCCAGGGCCGTGCCGACGTAATGTCCCCGGCCCTGCACGCCGTCCAGCAGGGTGTACACCCCGCCCTCCACCGGGCGGGCCTGCCGGTACTGGGCGTGGAAATAGGCCGCGTCCTCCGGCACCTCGGTCAGGGCGTAGTTGACCTGGTAATACACGATCGCATCCTGATCGCTCCGGTTCTCCACCGTGATGCGGCACCGCTGACGGAACGGCATTTCCCAAAAGCAGTTGTATCCCCGGTTGGGGGCCACCAGCACCGGCAGGGATTGCAGGGTGGGGAACCGCCCGGTGGAGCTGTCCTGGTTCTGATCCGGCCAGAAAAAGGCGAAAAAGTCGGTGATCGGCGCTTCCACCGACGGCCTCTCCTGCCCGTCCCAGTAAAAGCGCAGGAGGATGTGCCGCCCCAGGGAGCCGCCGATCCAAAAGCTCTGGATCGCCCCCGGCCCCTCGATGTCGGCCACCGTGTAGGTCGTCCCGGCTGGGACGACCACCGAGGGGGAGACCTTCCAGCCCTCCCCGATGTTGCGGGCAAAGTGGGCGCCGGTGCCCTCCATGCCCATGGCCGCCCGCCCCTTTTCGCCTCGGGGGTTCTCCGCGCTGATCGACCGGGTTCTGGCGGGGGAGAGACGGCTTAGATTGCCCATATGCATGCCGAGTCCGTTGAACATAAGCTGACCTCCTTTTCATTGCGTTGCTGTGTGTCCAGAATACCCGATTTTGCCCGCCGGTTCCATGGCGGCGCTTGCGTTGTTTTTAACGATTCTTGCGGGGGATACCGGAAAGGAAGAGTCAATATGCGCCTGGAAGCCCTGTCACCCTGCGTCCATCTGGCCATGCGGTCCTGGATCGATCCGCCCTGCCATATGGCCGACCGGGTGATTTTTGATTACGAGCTGGTGTACTGCGAGAGCGGCCGCGCCTCCTATACCGTGGAGGGGGAGACCTTCGTCTGCGGCCCGGGGGACATCATCCTCTTCCGCCCCAACCAGCGGCACAGCCTGACGGTGATCGACGCCGCCGGCGTCTTTTCCCAGCCGCACGTCCATTTCGACCTGCAATTCGCCCCGGACAGCCACCGGGTGTACGTCAATTTCAAGGACAGGGAGGCCCTGTCCCCGGCGGAATGGGGGCTGATGCGGCGGGATCTCCTGCCAGAGCTGGGCCTCAATATTCCCAGCCTCGTCCGCCTGGAACAGCCCGCCGCCTTCCACAACCGCCTGCTGGATCTCATCGGCGTGTGGGAACGGCGCCGCCCGGCCGACGCCCTGCTGCTGTCCGCCCGCCTGCTGGAAATGCTGTATATGCTGGCCGAGTCCTGCCGCCCCGGCCCCGCCGCGCCCGGCCGGGATAAGGCCTTGTACGACTCGGTGCGGCAGTATATCGAGCAGTCCGGCGGCCCCCTCACCCTGGAGCGGCTGTCCGCCCTGTTCGGGGTCAGCAAGTACCACCTGGCCCACCGGTTCCGCGAACTTCATGGGGAAGCCCCCGTCGCTTACTGGAACCGCCTGCGGGAGGAGCGGGCCCGCCGCCTGCTCACCGCCACGGACGAGCCGGTGTCCGCCGTGGCCGACCGTCTGGGCTTTTCCAGCGTCTATGCCTTCAGCCGCTTCTTCCGCGCCCGCACCGGCCAGTCTCCCACCGCCTGCCGCCGGGAAGCCCGCCCATAAAAACAGCCGGCATACCGTCAGGTATACCGGCTTTGGTTCAGGTGCGCTTGGGGTACGGCATTCCCTCCGGCAGCCCCAGCACATAATCCGCCGAGACGTTGTAAAACCGGCAGAGCTTTGCAATGTCCTCGGTATGATAGGGCACTTTTCGGGTTTCGTATTTGGAGACAGCGGACTGCTTGCATCCGAGCAGTTCGGCAATTTTGGTTTGCTTGACATCCCGGTCTATTCTCAGTTCAGTCAGTCTATCGATATAATCCATAGCAGCATACCTCCTGCTATCAGCTTACAAAAGTCTGGGTAAGACTATTGAAAAATAGTCTTACCCAGACTATAATAAGCAGGGGAGGCAATGGATATACATTGTGAAAATACAAGATGAGGGATGGAGGATTCTTCTCTATCATAAAAGCAGCCGGCATACCGTCAGGTATACCGGCTGTATCTGGCTAGAGAGATGTTTCCGCTCTTCGCTTTCTTTCATTATAATATGACCAATATATGCCCGGACAGGCCGGAATGCAAGAGGGATTATTCCACGGAGAACCAGATGCCCCCGTCGTTCCGTTCCAGAAACACCACCAGCGGCTGGTCACCCTCGTCCACCATGCCGTAGACGATCCCCTCCGCCTCGCCGCCCTTGTACAGGTCGGTCAGCGCCGGCTTCAGCCCCGCCAGCGAGACGAAGTCGTTGTACTTCACGCCCTTTTGACTGACGAACTTGAACAGGGCGTTGTTCAGGCTGACTGCCTTGCCGTCGGCGCTGTCCAATACCTTGATTTTGTACGTGACCAGCAGGTATTCCTTGCCGGCTTCCGGCTTTTTGTTGAAGCGGTTGCCAGCCACGGCGAGCGCCCAGGCTTCCTGTCCCCGCTTGACGTCCGTCACCGTCAGCTCCAGCCGGTATTGGTCAAACAGCGTGTCCATTCCGTTGAAAACGGCCGTGTCTCCCTTCCGGATGGGCTTTTCTCGCGAGCCCGGCCCGGGCGGCACAGTCGTTTTCGCGGTCGCCGTCGTCACGGCCTGCGCCTTGACCGTCTGCGTCGTACCGTTTTGAACAATGACCGTGCTGCTTTTATATGTTACCGCGTCGGTCGGAGGTAGGAATAGCCAGACTATCAGCCCCAGGCAGAACAGGATACCGACAAACCCAGCGATCATGTTCACGACGATCCATCTGCGCCTCACTTGATCCTGCCTTTTTTTCGCCTTCGGCTCCTTCTTGTTCAGCTCCGTGCCGCAATAGTCGCAGAACGGCCCCTTGGAATCCCCGCCGCAGTTTGGACATTTCATCCGACGTATCCCTCCCACCTTGTTCTTCCTTATAGTATAGCATAGGACAACACGCCGGGCAAAAAAATATTTTTTCCGTTTAAATGCCGCGGTAAGTTCCCGTTTGCCGAAGTAACTTCCGGCAAAACGAATAGGCAGAATGAAGAGAAAAATAACTTCTGAAAAATATCTGTATTTGTTTAAAAACAATTATAATTTTATATTGATTTGATGTATTATAAGTATAATTATATAAACGGCATAAAAATCTAAAAAAATAATTATATACGTAATTTTATATAAAATTTATATTTTAGAATATGCAAATAATATTTATTTTTTATTCGGGAATTTAATTCTGGATTTTGGCTTTATCTAAAAAAGCAAAGACGAAATTTTTAGAAAAACAAAAAATCGGACAAATAACACAAAAAGTGAGGGCAAATACAAAAAAATGGGCAGTAGGTACAATGAAAGTAATGACAAACGGATGATTTTTCAGACTTTTAACTAAACAAGTCACTTCCGTCAGCATTGCTCGTTATTTATCCCAACTCCCATGTTTTTACAAACAACAATACGCACAGGTGATTGGGAGGAATATGGTCATGACAGATTCTAAAAAGAGATTCCATGTGGACAATCAGTTTATTATGAATCCCCGTTTGTATGGGCAGTATTATCTTTTGCAATTGTGCGATCTGGCATGCTCGGCAGATTATGAGGTGCCCATACACGATCACCTGGGCTATGAGATCACCTATGTTTTATCGGGAGAAGGCGTGTTTTACCGAAACAGTATTCCGTATAACGTAAGCGCCGGCATGATTTTTTTGATCTCAAAAAATGATACCCATTCCCTGCGTTCCTCAAGGGATAACCCGTTGCGGTTTTTTTGCGTGAGCTTCAGCTTCAACAAAGCGGATCCGCGGTATTCCTCCTATGAAGAGATCGAACGCTTTTTTGATTCGTTCGATTATCCGATCGCCATGGACAAAAACAACATCTCTGCCGGTTTTGTCGGTGCGCTGAATGAAATGGCCAATTGGGGAAAAATGTCGGAGGAATTGATGATCTCCCATTTGTCCCAGATCATCATATATACCTATCGCAGTTTTCAGAGTGAAAAGAGCCAGCGGTATTTTTCCTCTCTGCATATCGATACCACCAAGAAATTCATTTATGAAATTATTAATTATATCGATTCGGATTTAACGGAAATCAATAAATTGCAAACATTGGGTGACAAACTAGGATACAACTATTCCTATATGTCGGCGAATTTCTCTCAGGTGATGGGCGAGACCATTAAGCAGTATTACACACGGCGGCGCTTTGAACGAGCCGTGGAGTTGCTGGAAGAAGGCGTGGAGATCGTGGCGGTGGCTGAAAAAATAGGATTTAAGACCGTACACGCATTCAGCCGGGCTTTTCGCAATTTTTACGGCTGCCCGCCGGGGGAATACCGAAAACGGCTGCTTGAGAGATGACACGGAGTTTGCTTAAAGGATTGATATGATGGTCCTTAAGAAATCATCGTAAATACGGTAAGAGGAGTTTGGCTTATGTTCTGGCAGTGTAAAAAAGGTAAAAGCAAAAACTTGATGGTTCCATTCATGGTGGGGATTCTTTTGGTTCACCTGGTACTGCCTGGTGTCTGCGCTGGCAAAACATCTTCCAAAGCGGCAGGCGTGATAGACGCTGCAAACACACCGACTTTACATAACATTCTCCAAAAAAGCGAACAGTCCTCCAATTATAAAAATTATTTGGCGCAGTATCCTCAAGCGGAACGTCCGATCATCAGCCGCCGCTATGCGGCTCAGGATGCCCGTCTGGAAGGGGCTGCCGAAAAGATATCGAACGGTCTCGGCCCGGAGGGGGAAGCTCCGGCGATCCTCTTTTCCGGTTCGGGAAAAGCGGAATGGACGGTCACCATGGAGCGCGAGGGGCTGTATGCGCTTGCTTTCGGATACTATACCGCCGAAAACGCCAAGCGGGATATGAATACCTGTTTAAAGATAAACGGCAGCGTTCCGTTTAACAATGTAGAAGAAATCACGTTTCATCGGTATTGGGCGGATGCCGAACCGATCACAACGGATATTCGTGGAAACGATAAGCGCCCGCGGCAGAAACAAGTTTCCATATGGCGTGAGCACACGATCAAAGATCCCCGCGGGCAAA
This sequence comes from Anaeromassilibacillus sp. SJQ-5, assembly GCF_054108045.1. Classification (NCBI taxonomy): domain Bacteria; kingdom Bacillati; phylum Bacillota; class Clostridia; order Eubacteriales; family Acutalibacteraceae; genus Anaeromassilibacillus; species Anaeromassilibacillus sp. SJQ-5. The sequence continues at coordinate 78,364 of NZ_JBPJWQ010000002.1, read as the reverse complement.
CGTACCTGTTTTTGTTTTACCTGAAACCGGGCAACAATACGATCAGTCTGGAAACGGCGGATGAAGGGCTGTATCTGGAAAGTCTGCGTGTTTTTAACGACGAACCCCCCATCCGTTACGAACAGGCGAAAACCGACTCGGATACTGCCGTGGACTTTTTAGAGCTGTATCAGGCGGAAACAGCGGATGTGAAAACCGATTCGGCGATCAAACAAGGAACCGACCGCACCGATGCCGCGACCATGCCTGCCGATCCGGTATTTTTAAAACTCAATATGATCTCCGGGGATGGATGGAAGCTGCCTGGACAAACCATTTTCTGGACGGTGGATGTCCCGCAGGATGGGAATTACAAGATTGGTTTGCGTTACCGACAGGCGGATATGCAGGGGCTGTTTGTTTCAAGACGGCTGTTGATCGACGGCGCACCGCCGTTTGCTGAGGCTGAAAATCTCCGCTTTCAATATCATGAATCCTGGAAATACAAAGAACTCGGCAGCGAAGCCGATCAGCCGTATGCCTTTTTCCTGAAAAAAGGGCGGCACACGATCGGGCTGGAAGTAGTTACGGACGAAAACGGAGAGGTGATCCAGTCTTTAGAGGAATGCGTGTATATCCTTAATTATCTGTATCGAAAGATCGTGGTCATCACCGGAACGTCCCCGGATTCTTTGCGGGACTATTCCTTGCCCGAAGAAATTCCCGAATTACTGCCCGCCTTTACCGAGATCGCGGACGTTTTAAATGGGCTGGTAGAACAGATCGTTTCTTTGACAGATCAGAAAGGAGGAAATGCCAGTATTTTGCGCGAAACGGAGGAGCAGCTTCGCTCCTTTGTGAAAGATCCCTACTCCATCACCGACCGTTTGGACAATTATAAATCCAACGTGACAGCGTTATCCGCGCTGATGCTGAAGATGCAGGAACAGCCTTTGGATCTGGATTATATCACCGTTTCCGGGATGGAACAGACGATCCCCAACACCAAAGCCGGATTTTTCCAGAATATCGCGTATCAATTCAAAGCGTTTATCGGTTCCTTTTTTAATGATTATACATCAATAGGCGGCAACGGCGAGAAGCTGGACCAAGTCATTAAGGTCTGGTACGGCGGCAGCCGTGAGCAGGCAGAGATCGTCCAGCGGATGATCGATGATTCTTTCACGCCGCAAAGCCATGTGGGCGTGACGTTGGAATTGGTGCAGGTATCCATCGCGCAGGCCATTATCGCGGGAACGGCGCCGGATGTTGTCATGAATGTGGCCAGAGGGCAGCCGATCAATCTGGCGGTTAGAGATGCACTGGTTCCGCTTGATCAGTTCCAGGGCTTTGATGAGCTGAAAAAACAGTATGAAGCAACCGTTCTGACACCCTATACGTTTCAAAACAAGGTTTACGGTTTGCCCATCACGCTGGATTATCATCTTCTGTTTATCCGGGATGACATTTTTGACGAGCTCGGCTTGCAGGTGCCGGACACCTGGACAGAACTGTACGATATGCTGCCGACTTTGCAGCGCAGTAATATGACCGTTGGGCTGCCCTATACCACCATGAGTTCGCAGGCAACGGTGGACGGCGGCATGGGCGCTAAGGATCTGTTTTCGGCGCTGGTGCTGCAGCGGGGCGGAACTTTTTACAATGAAAACGCCTCCAAAGCTATTCTGGACAGCAAAAACGTCATGGACGCGTTTAAACAATGGACAGAGTATTATCAGAAATATGAGCTGCCTTTGACATACGATTTTTACAACCGGTTCCGCAGCGGCGAGATGCCTATGGGCATCCAAGGTTACGGTATGTATAACATGCTGGAAGCGGCGGCTCCCGAGATCAAAGGCATGTGGTCGATGCATCTGCTGCCCGGAACACAAACGCAAGACGGCAAGATCGACCGAACCGAAGGGGCTTCAGGCACGGCAACCATTATGATCAACAACCGTCAGGACGAAGCGACAAAAACCGCGGCTTGGGAGTTTATGAAATGGTGGGCATCCGCCGAGAGCCAGGCTCGGTACGGCGTGGAGATCGAAACCCTGATGGGCACCGCTTCCCGGTATAATCCCGCGAATATTGCCGCCATGGAACAGCTTTCTTGGTCGCAGGAGGAACTATCCATTCTGAAGGAGCAGCGAAGCTGGATCAGGGAGATTCCCGAAGTCCCCGGCGGGTATTATACCTCCCGCTGCATCGATAACGCTTTCCGCAATGTGGTCCTCAAATCGGAAAATTACCGGGAGGCTTTACTGGAGCAAAATGTCATCATCAATACCGAAATTTCCCGTAAGCGCAGAGAGTTTTTTCTTGACTGAGAAATTTCTGTGTGCATCTCATCCATACGATGTTTTTATGTGAATGGTGGTACATTATGGAAAACAATCCATCAAAAGCCCGTGAAAACCCACTCAAACCCAGTATCGCATCGTTGATCATTAAAAACAAAAGCAGTTATTTGTTCCTTGCCCCGTTTGCCATCTTCTTTTTGCTGTTTACGGTTTTACCCGTGCTGGCAGCTATCGGGCTGAGCTTCTTTAATTTCAACATGATCGAAGTAACGGGGTTTGCCGGTGCGGATAATTACATACGCATGCTGTTTGATGACGATGTGTTTTTAATTGCCGTCAAAAATACGCTGGTTTTTGCCTTTCTGACCGGGCCTGTCAGTTACATATTGTGTCTGATACTGGCATGGCTCGTCAACGAAGTGCCGAAAAATCTGCGCATCTTTCTGACGCTGATTTTATACGCCCCGTCTATTACGGGCGGTGCCATTTTCATCTGGAGCTATATCTTCAGCGGCGATTCCTATGGTCTGATCAACAGCCTGTTCATGAAGATCGGGGTTTTGCAGGATCCCATCAACTGGCTGATCGATGACCGGTACAATCTGGGGGTCATCATCATCATTCAGCTGTGGCTGAGTCTGGGGGCGGGCTTCCTATCCTTTATCGCCGGATTCCAAACGGTAGACCGTTCGATTTATGAAGCGGGAGCCATTGACGGCATCCGAAACCGCTTTCAGGAATTATGGTATCTGACACTGCCCAGCATGCGGCCTCAGCTGATGTTCGGCGCTGTGATGCAGATCGCCGCCTCCTTCTCGGTCAGCGCCGTGCCGATGCAGCTGACAGGGTTCCCCAGTACCAACAACTCAACTACGACCATCGTCATGCACGTTCTGGATAACGGTACAATCCGAATGGAGATGGGCTATGCCTGCGCCATTGCCACGGTACTGTTTGTGACGATGATCATCACCAGAAACCTTGTGTCCAGAATTATCAAGAGTGAATAGCGGAGGAATGATATTGTGAGAAGCACATCAGCAAAGCATGTTAGTCGTTCTGCCGGAGGTACGGCAGCTATTATCATCTTCCTGCTCTTGTTCGGCTTGATCATGGCGCTTCCGCTTTTGTATACGATCCTCCAGTCGCTGAAGCCTTTGGATGAACTGTTTATTTTTCCGCCGCGTTTTTTTGTGCGGCGTCCGACTTTAGAAAACTTTATCCAGTTAAAAAATATCACGTCCGATCTGTGGGTACCGTTCTCCCGGTATCTGTTCAACAGCGTTTTCCTGACCGTGTTCTGTACGGCTATACAGGTGGTTTTTGCTTCCATGGCCGCTTATCCCTTGGCAAAACACAAGTTTCCCGGTCAAAAGGTCTTTTTTAATATGGTCGTTTTGTCGCTGCTGTTTACCAACGAAGTGACCTTTATCCCTCTGTATATCATGCTGTCCTCCATGCATCTGATCAACAGCTATATGGCGTTGATCTTACCGGTGGCGGCGTTCCCGCTGGGGCTCTACCTGATGCGGCAGAATCTGCTGGGATTCCCGGATTCGGTCATCGAATCGGCGCGCATCGACGGCGCAAAGGAAGCCACCATCTTCTGGCACGTGATCATGCCGTCCAACCGGGCGGTTTGGATGACCATGCTGATGTTTTCGTTCAGCAGTATGTGGAACCGGTCGGACACGGCGTTTATCTACACCGAAGCCAAAAAGAGCCTGCCCACGATCTTGGCGCAGCTATCCAGCGCCGGTATCGCCAGAATGGGAGTCGGCGCTGCCATCTCGGTGTTTATGATTCTTCCGCCCATACTCATCTTCTTGATAACGCAAAGCGGCGTGATGGAAACCATGGCCAATTCTGGAATGAAGGAGTGACAAAGCGGATGAAAAACACTCTCAAACGGTTTTGTGTTTGCCGTAAGGGAATTGGCTGTCTCCTTTTGCTGGCGGTTTATGCGATAAGCGGGTTTGGCACAGCGGCAGAAGTTCCGTATAACAACTACTGTGTAACCGAATGGGCAACCGATGCGGCGGCACCGGTTGCGTATACACCGCAGATGACAGTCACGCGCATCGAGGCTGAAAAGCCGGATTTTCTGGAGCCGCAGGATCTGTATATCCGTGACGGTGAGATCTATGTGCTGGACTCGGGCAACAGCCGCATCGTTGTTTTGGACAGCAACCTGCAGCTTATCCGTGTGATCGGGAAGTTCACCGGGTCGGGGGGAGAAACCCTGACGCTGAACAAAGCGCAAAGTCTGTTTGTGGACGAAAAACACGATCTTTACATAGCCGACACGGAAAATTCCCGTGTTTTAAAGGTGGATGGCACGGGTAAGCTGCTGCAAACCTTTGTAAAACCCACCAGCGCCGAGTATACCACGAAGTTTTTTAAACCCAAAAAAGTCGTGGCAGACCCCGACGGAACCGTGTTTGTCATTGCCGAAGGCGTTTATCAAGGCGCTTTGGTCTTTGAGTCGGACGGCAAATTCAAATCCTTCTTTGGCAGCGCAAGGGTGCAGGCAAGCGTGAAGCTGATCGCCGACAGGCTGTGGAAACAGCTGCTTTCCAACGACCAGCGTTCCAAGATGTCACAATACGTTCCCGTGGAATTTTCCAACTTCGATATCGATGACGAGGGACTAATTTATACCTGCACCAGTTTTACAAGCGGTAACCGCGAGCAGGTACGCAAGCTAAATTATTTGGGCAACAACATCTATCCGTACACCGAAAATTTCGGAGAAAAGGATATTGTGGGATATAAGCAAAGCACCTATATCACCTCTTTTGTGGATGTTTGCGTTAATGAGTCGGATATCCTGTATGCGCTGGACAACACCCGCGGCCGGGTCTATACGTTTGATCAGGAAGGCAACCGCCTGTTGGTTTTCGGCAACATTTCGGATCAAATGGGCGGATTCCGTACGCCGGTGGCGATCGATACGCTGGATAGCCGCGTGTATGTTCTGGATTACAGCAAAGGCAGCATCACCTGCTTTTTGCCCACGGAATACGGGCAAAAAATCCTGGAAGCGGTGAGCCTGTATCACCATGGCTTATACGAAGAGGCACTGGCTCCCTGGCAGGAGGTGCTGAAAATGAACAGCAACTTTGAACTGGGATACAGCGGCATGGGTCAGGCGATGATGAAACTGGGTAACTATGAAAAGGCGGTGGAGTATTTCCGCCTGGGATATGATCGGGCTAACGAGTCGAAAGCGTTTGAAAAGTATCGGAATGCCTATTTGCGTAGTCACACCACCCTTGTTATTTCGGTACTGGTCCTCGTTGTGCTGTTTTTAGTGATCGTTACCAGTAAATGCTTATCGCAAAGGGTGTTCCGCCGCAAACGAACAAAAAAGCCCGAGGAAAGGGGGATGCCGAAATGACCGAGGCGCTGCATAATATTCTGTTGCTTGTGAAAAAGCCGGTGGAAACCTTCAACGAGTTGAAATACCGCCGTTACCGCCATTGGGGACTGATCGCTCTCACCCTTGCGGCATGGCTTATCGTCGATATTATGGTCAAACAGCTGTACGGTTTCCGTTTTAATACCAATCATGCGGATGAATTGAATATTTTGATCGAGCTGAGCATGACCATCGGGCTGTTTTTTCTTTTCTGCATTTCCAATTGGGCTATCTGCACGCTGTCATCCGGCGAAGGGCGTTTTGATGAGATATGCACCTTTTGTGCCTATGCCATGATTCCCTATATCGTCTTCCGCTTTGTCAGCATTTTGCTGTCACGCGTGCTGACGTTCAATGAAGAGGTCTTTTTGAATTGGTTTGTGTGGATCGGCATGCTCTGGAGCGCCATGCTGCTTTTTCAGGCGATCCGGATCGTTCATCAATATTCCGGGGGCAGAACACTGTTTTCCATTTTTCTGACCTTGGTGGGGATCTGTGTGATACTGTTTATCCTGTTGCTCCTGGTGGCGTTGTTTCAGCAACTCTATTCCTTTATCTCCATGATCGTCAGTGAATTATGGATTCGTAAATAGGGCGGTGAACAAATGAGAAAAAGTAAAAGGTGGATCCCCGGACTGATCGTACTGGCCGTTATTGCTTTAACGGTTACCCTGTGCGTGGATTTTTCTCCCCGTGTCACCGCCTTTTCTGCCGAAAAGACAGGCGGGGTCGTGTCGAAGGTGTTGTTTCCGGCTGAGGAAACCTATACCCCCTCGCCATCGCCGGCAGGAATGGAATTGATGGCACAAAAGGGATTTTTGGCACTTCATGCGGACAAAACCACGGCGGCCATTGCGCTGGAGGATATGCGGGATCATATGATGTGGTTCAGCACCCCGACGCGTGTCGAGGAGGATACCACCGCCAAAGGGAATGCCAAAAACGAAATGTATTCCGTGCTGACGGTCACGGATATCGTCAGCGAGACCAATACCCAGAAAACACGGAATTCCATGATCGGCAGTGTGAAGAAAAACGGGCTGACACTGGAAAAATTACCCGACGGTTTTCGGGCAACTTTTGAATTTCCGGAGTATTCCTATACGATCCCGATGGACTTTATCCTCGTGGGAGACAGCCTGAAGGTTTCGGTGGATACCTCCAAGATCATAGAAAAGGGCGAGCAGCGTCTTTTTTCCCTGCGCATTCTGCCGTATTTCGGCGCGCAGGACTGGGAAACAGACGGATATTTTATCTTGCCGGACGGCAGCGGTTCTCTTCTGCGCTTTAATAACGGCAAGGGTAGATTTACCTATCGCTCCGATCTTTACGGTCTGGACGGCGTTGTGAAGCAGGACAGCCGGACGACCAACCAGCAGGCGGCGGCGCTTCCTTGCTTCGGTATCCAGACGAAGAAACAGGGGCTGCTGGCGGTCGTGGAGGACGGTGCGGGGCGTGCCGGCATCCATGCCTCCACATCGGGCGGAGAATCCCAGTTTAACCGCGCCTATGCGGATTTTAGTGTTCGCCTGAGCCAAATGCTGACGGTTGGCAGCGGATGGAACAGCCGGGATGTGATCATGTATGATGAGCGTCCCATCGATGCGGGCGTTATCTCGGTGCGTTATTTCCCCGCGGATGAGGATCAGCAGGAAATTGCCGGACTCGCCGGCATCATGCGGGAATATCTGATACGCCAAAACGGGCTGAAACCCGTTGCCGGCGAGGTTCCTCCTGTGTATATCCAGACGCTGGGAGCCATTCGCAAGCGTGCTTCCATTCTGGGTATCCGTATGGATTCCACGGAGGTCGTCACCTCGTTTGAGAAAGCGGCCCAAATGGATGCCGTCCTGAAATCCGGCGGGATCGATGCCACCGTCTGGTATTACGACGGATGGAGCGAGGACGCGCTTCGCGGCAAGGTCACGTCCCAAATGAACGTGGTCGGCAAAATCGGCGGAGAAAAAGGCCTTTCGGCGTTGGCAGAATCCTTGCAAAAAACAAACAGCCGCGTTTTTCTGAAGGGCGAAACGGTGAATTTTCATGATAACGGAGCCGGTGTTTTCTCGTTTATGGATGCCGCAAAAGATATCAGCAAATCCGCCATTAAAACCCACGTTTATAAGCGCAACACGTTTTTCCCGGATTCCCGTTCCGGAACAGGTTTTTTGCTGAACAATCAGCTTGCCAACGGTGCTTTTGTACGGCTGGCCGATCAGGGAAAGAAGTATCAAATCGGACTGAGCGCCGGATCGCTGGGAGCGCAAAGCTATACGGACTTTTCAAAATACGGTTCTTCGCGTGCCGATGCGGTAGAGTTAACAAGGCGCGGACTGAAAAAAGCGCAGGAGGCTTTGCCGCTGCTCGGAGACAATCCGATGGGCTATGCGATCCCGGCGTTATCGGGTGCTGTGAACCTGCCTGATTCCGGAAGCGGTTTTGATGTTTGCGATGAATCCGTTCCGTTTTTACAGATCGTCTTGCACGGAGTCATACCGTATGCAGGAAAAGCCATCAATCTTTCCGGCACTTACACGGACTCGTTTTTATGGAGCATCCAGTCGGGTTCACTGCTCCATTATTATCTGCTGGGTGTGGATCCCGCCGAATTGAAGGATACCGATCGTACGGATCTGTACGGAGCCGGCTTTGGGCTCTGGAAAGATAAAATAATCGAGCAATACACAGCTCTTAAAGACTTTTATACGCAAACAGCCGATGCCGTCATCGGGGGCTACGATACCCTGCAACCCGGCGTTGTCCGTACCCGCTACAGCAACGGATGGAGCACCTACGTGAATCGCACTGATAAGGATGTGCTCATTGCGGACATAGCGATTCCAAAGAAGGGATATCGGATTTTGCAGGAGAAAGGGGACGAATAAGCATGCAACGAGCAAGAACCATCAGGCAGAAAAAACACGTTATGCCGTATGAATCCAAAAAAAGTCTGGCAGGTTTTCTGTTTGTTTCGATTTGGGTTATTGGGTTTATTTTCTTCTTTCTGCTCCCGTTTCTCCAGTCTGTGCGCTATTCTTTTTCCGATATCGTTTTAAACCCCAACGGCGGGTATACCCTGAACTTTATCGGCTGGAAAAATTACATCAAGGCTTTCACCACGGATGCCGAATTTCTTCCCGCGGTGTTCAGTTCTCTCGGAGCCATGCTGTATCAGGTACCCATCATCGTCCTATTCAGCCTGTTTGTTGCCATCATTCTTAACCAAAAATTTGTTGGAAGAACATTTGTTCGCGGCATCTTTTTTATCCCGATCATTGTGGCAAACGGCGTCATCCTCTCCATCATGAACGGGGATGTGCTCTCCCAGACCATTATGCAGGGTTCCAGTTCTTCCACGCTGTTTCAAAGCGAGTTTTTATATGAGCTGATGTTTAAATCGGGCATGAGTCAGGAATTTGTCAATGGGCTGACTGGTGTTGTGGACAGCTTGTTTGCCCTGATATGGAAATCCGGCATACAGATCATTATTTTTCTTGCCGGACTGCAAACCATAGCGGATTCGATGTATGAGGCGGCAAAAATTGAGGGCGCAACGGGATGGGAGACGTTTTGGAAGATTACGTTTCCGATGATTTCACCCATGATCATCTTAAATCTTATCTTCACGATCATTGATTCGTTTACCGACTATAACAATGTGGTGATGAAATACATCAATGAGCAGCAGATCGGCATGCGTCTGGCTTACAGTTCCACACTGGGATGGATTTATTTTCTGATGGTTGCGGTCATTATTGTGATGGTCTATCTCATCATTAACAAACGCGTGTTTTATCAGGTTTGATGGAGGTGAAAAAATGGCTTTAACAGCAAGAACTCTTTGTTCGGCAGATGAACAAACACGGGCGAGAGCGGTCAAAAAACTCAGCGGCGTCGGCAGTATCGGCTGGAAGGTTTTTCGATTTTTTCTTCTTTGCGGGCTGTGCTTTGTGCTTCTTTATCCACTGCTTTATATGCTGAGTATCTCTTTCCGCAGCATGAAGGACATTTATGACCCCAGCGTTATTTGGGTATCCAAGCACTGGACGCTGGATAACTTCAAAGAAGTAATTGAGGTCATGGATTATAAACGGGCGCTTCTAACGTCTCTGGAGATCAATGTTGTCAGTTCGCTGATCCAGGTCGTGATTTGTGCGGTGGTCGGCTACGGCTTTGCTCGTTTTGAATTTAAATGCAAAGGCTTGCTGTTCGCTCTGGTCGTGCTTACGGTTATCGTCCCGCCTCAGCTGATCAGCACGCCGTTATACATTTATTTCAAAGGGTTTGATTTTTTCGGCATAGGCTCGTTGGTCGGATTGATTACCGGCACGCCGCTGACAAAAAACCTGCTGAATACCTCTTGGGTGTTCTTTCTGCCGGCTATTTTCGGTCAGGGGATCAAATCCGGGCTTTTCATCTTCATTTTCCGGCAGTTTTTCGGTGGTATGCCAAGGGAGCTGGAGGATGCCGCCCAGATCGACGGCTGCAGCTTTTTCGGCTGTTTCTGGCGGATTATGATCCCCAATGTCCGTTCCGGCATGCTGGTGGTGGTCGTGCTGTCCCTGGTCTGGTATTGGAACGATTATTTTCTGGGCTCCATGTTTATCAGCAATCACCGGACGGTAATGATGGAACTGGTAAACCTGCCAAGCGGACTGCGTATGTTGGGCGGGTATGAGTCGGCTGCGACGGATCCTTTGAAGATCATTACGCATATGCAGGCGGGTTCTCTGCTTGCCATTGCGCCCGTGCTGGGATTTTATATCCTGATCCAGCGTTTCTTTATACAAGGTGTGGAACGATCGGGCATTGTCGGCTAACAGCAGGTATATCGGACACCGGGGGTGTCTGCAAATAAAAGGAGGAATTCGTATGAAAAAGAGCCTAAGCAAAGCATGGATTTTACTGGTCACTTTTGTCATAGCTTTCTGTTTTATTGTTCCAACGGCAAGTGCCGCCGCGGAACCGACCAAATTGCCGATTTTTTGGGGATTTGAAGATCCCGAAAGGCAGCTCGATGTCCCGGAACTGATGCTGGATTATCATGGCTTTATGCATGACGGCAACGGCGCTTCGGAAATCCAGTCCAAGGTGGTCTATGAAGGCAAATATGCCATGAAATGCGACGCCAAGGATTTGGTATGGGGCATGGTGCTGGCGCCCACACTGCAAAAGGGAAAGACCTATATCTTCTCGGTTTACATCAAAACCGAAGATTTCAAAAACAATAACGGCTATAACTTGTATTCCCGCGTGAAACGTCCCGTGGAGATGTATCTCAGCGATTCCCTTCGTCTTGAGGACGGCACTGCCGACTGGAAAAAATACGAGATTAAATTCAAAGCGCTGCAAGACGGCCTTGTGGATTTAGGGATTCAGCCTTTTGAAGCCGGTGCGAAACCAACCGGTATTCTGTATTTTGATAACATTGAGCTGAAGGAAGAAGGCGGCTCGACGAATTCAACCGCAGCTCCCACCACAAAAGCCCCCACCACAAAAGCCCCTTCCACAAAAGCGCCGACCACAGCGGTCGTTCAGCCTACCGCAACCGACACAGCGACTACCGAATCCAGCGCGATCGAAACGACCGACACCACCATAGCGACAGAAACCAACGCGCAGGCCACGGCACCGACCGGCACCACCACAAAAGATGCCACGCCCGCGGGAAATACGCCTTCCACGCCGTGGGGATGGATCATTGCCGGCATCGTTGTTGTTCTGGCAGCCGGAGGCGGCGTTGCGTTCTGGCTTTTGAAAAAGAAAAAGGTATCCTAACACAGCTTGTTATTTCCGCGTTTCGGCATTCCCCAAAATAAAATAGTGGAGGTAATTCAATTGAAAAGGATTCAACGTTTCGTTACCCTTTTGGCAGTTCTCAGCATGGCTGTTTTCTGTATACCGGCCTTTGTAAACGCCGCAAGTTTTGAGATGCTCAAATACGACTTTGAGGATGACGTCAAACCCATCTGCGGCGCTGCTTTTGCGCTGAACGACACCGTGTCGTACAGCGGCGCAAAAGCCCTCAAGTTTGACCCGAATGCCGCTGACAACTGGGGCTTGCAGATCGAACCGGCGCTGACCGTCGGGGACGAATATACCTTTGCGGCAAAGATCAAGACGGTCAATTTTAAAAACAACGGTGCGGCATGGCAGTTCTGGGCTCAGCAGGCCGGCGCCGGCAACAAGGAATTTTCCGATGGCACCAACGACTGGGAATGGTATACCATGACCTTTACGGCGCAGGACATCGCCAACCATAAATTCGGCATCTTCTCATTTGGCTCGGGCACACCCGAAGGCCTTATCTATATCGATGATATAGCCTTTGGCCTGAAAGCAGACGTGGCAGCGTTTATGGCGGCAACGGACGAGGCTGCTGCCGGCAAATATACGTATGATATGATAAAGTACGACTTTGAGGATGACGTCAAACCCTCCTGCGGCGCTGCTTTTGCGCTGAACGACACCGAGTCGTACAGCGGCAAAAAAGCTCTCAAATTTGACCCCAACGCCGCTGATAACTGGGGCTTGCAGATCGTACCCAGTCCGGCGCTGAAAGCCGGCATGAAATACACCTTTGCGGCAAAGATCAAGACGGTCGATTTTAAAAACAACGGTGCGGCATGGCAGTTCTGGGCTCAGCAGGCCGGCGCCGGCAACAAGGAATTTGCCGATGGCAGCAACGACTGGACATGGTACACCATGACCTTTACGGCACAGGATATCGCCAACCACAAATTCGGTTTCTTCTCGTTTGGTTCGGGCACACCCGAAGGTCTTATCTATATCGATGACATCGCCCTCGGACTGGAGGCGGATGTGGCAGCGTTTATGACGGCAACAGATGCAGCGGCGACAGAGCCCGAACCTACGGACCCGGATGACGAATCTTCCTTTATGGCTTTTGATATGGAAGACGAAACCAAGCTGCCGCTGACTTCTTTTGATCGGGTGAGCACGGAAAGTTATAAAGGCCAGTATTCGTTGCTGTTTGATCCCGCGGCGAAACAGCACTGGGGACTGGAAATGCTGCCGAAAGTGGTGCCGGGAAAAACCTATACGTTCGGTGCCATGATCAAGACGGACGGTTATGCCGATAACGGACGCGAATGGATGCTTTGGGCACAGCAGCCGGCGGCGGGTAACGTCTACATTGAAGACGGCACGAAGGACTGGACATGGTATTCCATGACGTTTACGGCAGAAGATATCAACAATCACAAATTCGGCATTTACGCTTTTGGACCTCAGCTTCTCGTTCCGGACGGTAAATTCTATGTGGACAATATCGTTTTCGGCCTGAAAGAGGATGTGGATGCCTATTATAAGGAACTGACGGGCGAAACGGTGCCAACCGGTTCTACCACCACCATCCCCACGAAACCGAATGCGACCACTACCACCACCAAGGGCGATGCCTCTCCCACCACCGGAAGCGGTACGGTTCTGCCCATCGTCATCGTGTCGCTTGTTTCCGGCGCTATTTTGGCCATGACCCGAAAAAGCCGGAAACACGGATAAAGGCAACAACCCAGGCACGGTAAACTTTACTAAAGGTTTGATGTTAGGAAGAGACCCCTTGCCCGCAGAAAGACAGGATACAGTGTGACCGGCCTTCCTGCCGGCAAGGGCCTGTTCCGCTATTCGCTATAAAATCGATAAGGAAAGGTTGAGGCAGTAATGCTGAAAAAACGTCTGTTTTCCATTGCTTGCGCCATCACCATTGCCACAGCTATGTGCGCGGTCACCGGTTGCGGAAGTTCCCAGTCCAGCGGTGCTTCCCAACAAGGTGCCGGAAAGGTCGACTACAGTGCTTTGCCCAAAATTGACATGCCGGACAAAAAGATCGTTCTGCTGACTCAGTCGGAAGAAAAAGCCACAACATATAAAGAGCATTATGGCGGTGAAGTGGAATCCATTTTGGTTTCGGATAAAGAAATTTTCACCCGGTTTATGACCATGGTTATGTCGGAAGAGCGTGTCGATGTGTTCTGGAACTATCTCAAGCCGGCACTGGCAACGCAGGGGTATCTTAAAAACCTGGATGAGTATATCGATTTTAACCAGCCGCTTTGGGCGGATGTCAAGGATATCAATAATTTGTTACAGGATAAAGAGGGAAAGCATTACTGTGCCATCCCCGGCGTACAGCGCAACATGTGTTTGTGGTATAACACCGAAATTTTCGAAGAGTATGGACTGGACACGCCGGAGAGCTATGTCAAGGCGGGAACCTGGGACTGGAACGTTCTCCGCGATATGGCGATAAAACTGACAACGGCTCCCGGGAGCGACGGAAAAAGCTCGCTTTACGGCATGTGCGTGGACGAGGTCGACGCTTTCCTGTATTCCTGCGGAAAACATATCATTTCGTTTAACGGCGACGGAACGGCGACCAACAACATCATGAGTGAAGAAATCGCACGCGCCGTTAAATTTGCTACCGATTTAAACGTCGTGGATAAAGTGCTGTATACCAACAATGACGGCAGAGAAATGTTTAAACAGGGTAAAGTTGCCATGATTTCCGGCGGCGTGTGGTACCGTACGCTCTGGCCGGATATGATGAGAAGTGGAGCAGCCATGTTTGTTCCGTTCCCGAAAGATCCGAACGCCGATCAATATTATGTACAGCAGCAGTCCGACGGCTATATGATCCCCTCGACGGCGCAGAACGTTGCCGGCGCCTGCGCGTTTATTGCCACCAAGCGTTTTGATTTTATGGATACTTCCAAAAAGGAACGCACCTTGGCGGAAATGAAAGAAGCCTACGGCTGGAACGAAAAGCATCAGGAGATGTTTGAAAAATATTGCGGGTCCAAAGACAAAGTCGGCGTGCCGATCTCCTATATCCCGTTTGAAACAGGCGAATATTACGGCGATCTGTTTGCGCGTCCGTCTTTAGGCGAACCCTGGTCGACGATCGCCGCCGAAATAGCGCCGAAAATCGATGAAAAAATAGCCATCGCCTACGAAAAATAAATCGGGTATTGGATTCGTCTGCTGGTCCTGTGCTGTTGTTCCCCCGCTGAAATGGTACCAAACAGGAATGCAGCGGGGGAATAACAATTGTATTCTTGGAGGAGCTCAGGATGTCGCAGCAAACGCTCGGATGGAAACCCTTACAGATTATCCATCACTATTTCCCTCGTGATGAGAAAAAAATGGAAGCCTTTATCGATGCAAACCCGGGAGACGGTTTTGTTGTCAATGTCAAAGAGCCCTGGAACGATCCAAACGATCATGCGGGCTATGACACCTATCTGCGGCAGCCGGAGGAGTGGAAAACCTTAGATGCCTTTATCCGCCTTTGCTCTCGGAAAGGAAAACGCATCTGGATCTATGATGAACCGGGATTTCCAAGCGGTGCAGCGGGACGGCGGGTCGTGGAAACCAATCCATCCTATGCGGTAAGCTGTCTGGCCTGTAAAAGCGCGGAAACAACCGGAGGAACGGGTGAAATGCTGCTGCCGGAGGGGGATACGCTGCTGGCAGCGGCTATCCCCATGGCGCAGGACGGTACTCTGACAGAGTCCGAGATGCGGCTGCTTTCGCCGCAGAACGGCCGCCTGTGCTGGACACTGCCGGAGGGAAACTATCGGATAGCGGCGATTATACATAAACCGTGCCAATGGATAACCGGCGCGGGAGTACCGTATATCGATGTGCTGAATCCGCAAGCTGTGCAGACGTTTATCCAGTGTACCCATGAAAGCTACCGGCAGAATCTGAGTGCGGAGGCTTTTCGCCATATCGAAGCTTTTTTCAGCGACGAACCCGGACTGCCCGTTTACGGATGCAGTATGATATTCAACGAGCCGGACCCCGTTGTTCCGTGGACGGAAGGGCTGGAAGCCGATTTTTTGAACGGCTGCGGCTATCCCCTGCGTCCCCGCCTGGCAAGCTTGTTTTTTGACACCGATTCGGGAGGACAAGTACGCCGCGATTTCTGGAGGCTGGTATCTGCACGGCTGGAGGAATCGTATTTCGGTCAGATAGCGGACTGGTGTACCCGTTATGATATTTGTCTGACAGGACACCTGTACGGAGAAGAAACCTTATCGATGCAGATCGGGCTGAACGGGGATCTGTTCGGGCTTCAGAGGCGTATGACACTTCCCGGTGTGGATCGGCTGTACTGCACCAATCCCACGGGTATATTGCCGGAAAAGACGGCAGCCTCCGCCGCCGATCTGATGGGGTACCGCCGCGTCATGAGCGAATCCAGCGCCTGCTTTGAATCTTCCTACTGGCATACTCCGCATGACACTTCCGATATGCTCCATGCCTGCCTGTATCAGATGATCCTGGGCATCAATGTGATCGCCTCGTATTTTTCATCCGGTGAGTACCCGTCTGCCAAGTTTTGCGAGGCTTATGAAACCATTGGCCGCGTGGGAAGCATAATGGATGGTTATCATCAGGCGCCGGTGCTGTTCCTTTTGCCCATGGAAGGCGCATGGGAACGGTATCGCCCTGTGAACCAAAAATACTGGTCGATGGAGCCGGAATCATATTCGCCCAAGCAGCCGTATGCCATGCAGCGGCTGGAGCAGTATATGGATGCGGTGATGACCAGGCTGCTGGATAGCCGCTTGGATTTTGACCTGATCGACGACAGAGGACTGCAAACCTGTCGAGTGATAAACGGTCGGATACAGGCATCATACGAAGATTTTGATTTGCTTGTGCTTTTTGATACCGGCGATTTTCTGCCGGAAACCCTTGCCGCCCTGCAGCGGCTGGCGCAGGCAGGCGGCCGCATGCTTTGTATACGGGAAGGAGAGACCCTTTCACAGGAGATCCGCCTTCTGGCGGAACAGTATGCAGACCGGGTATGCGTTGCTGCACCGGAAGATGCTGTGAAAGCGGCGTCTGCCCTTTGCCTGCCCGTTTTAAAAATCAAAGAAGAAGCCCCCTTCCTTTGGGTACGGCGTTGCCGCCGGGAGAGCGAGGATGTTTGTTTGCTGCATTGCCGCGACGGACAGCAGCATACGGTCACCGTTTTGCCCGAGCCGGGACAGACCGTTTTCGTCTATGATCCGGCAAGCGGGAGCGAAGAACCTGCCAGGATACAGGATACGGGTTTTTCGTTGGAGATCCCCGCAAAACAATGCCGGATTCTCCGCCTTACAGCAAAAGAATAACAGGTGAAGTACGAGGATGAATTTCAGCATAGGCATCATGGCGGGCTCCCTGCGCCTGCCTTTTCGGGAAAGCCTTGCAAAGGAGCCGGCGTGAATCTGGAGCCGGCTAACCTGGTCGTGGTTACGGGCGATGATCCGGTGAACGCGGAATACGGAGGAGGACAACCACATGGAACCCGATTTTAAAAAGCATAATCAAGAGGTGAAACAGGTATGGGACACCTATTATGCCGGCAAACCTTATCGCATCCCGATGGTCATCGGCATCAACCCTCGCTATATGTTATTGGATTCACGCCTGAACCCCCAAGGCATCACGTTTCAGCAATACTTTGAAGATCCCGAGACCATGTTTCGGATTCAGCTGGAGTTTCGGGATTTTGTGCGGCATCATGTGTTTGCCGATCATGAAATGGGCATCCCGGAAAAAGGTTGGGAGATCTATGTGGATTTTCAAAACAATTACGAAAGCGCCTGGTTTGGCTGTCCGATCGTGTACAAAGAAGATAATTGCCCGGTTTGTCCGGCTATATTGGATGATCAACATAAGCATATGCTGTTCGAAAAGGGTATGCCGGATCCGTTTTCGGGAATTATGGGAACCGTTCGGGAGTATACGGAACTATTTAATGAAAAAAGGCAAAAGGGATTTACCTATAAAGGCGCCCCTCTGGCGCCGGCATCTCCGAACATCATGTGTACAGACGGTCCGTTTACCTTAGCGTGTAATTTGCGGGGTGTCGATGATTTCTGCGTGGATATGTATGAAGATCCCGATTATGCCCATCAGCTTCTTGCGTATATTACGGCGGCGACGATTGAACGGCTGAAAGCGTGGCGGCGGTATTTGCGGCAAGATGAGATACAGCCCTCCTTCTTTTTCGCCGATGACAGTGTGGCTCTTCTTTCTGCGGATATGTACCGGGAATGGATCTATCCCTATCATAAACAGCTGATAGACGCTCTGAGCACCGACGACGCACGCAACGGCATCCATTTATGCGGGGACGCCTCCCGTCACTTCCGTTTTCTTAAAGAACATTTGAACATCACGACGTTTGATACGGGATATCCCCTTGATCACCGAAAAGTTCTGCTCGAACTGGGACCGGATGTCTGCATTCAGGGAGGTCCCAGTACCAGTTTGCTGCTGACCGGCAGCAAGGAAGACGTGGTCAGGGAAACCGGGCGTATCCTTTCTTCCGTTAAGGATGTAAGCCATCGGTTTATCCTGCGGGATGCCAATAACCTTTCTCCCCGCACACCTCTCGAAAACATCCGTGCCATGTATGAAACGGTGAGGACGCAGGGGGTTTATCTGTAAGTGGAAAGGATTTTTTGTATGAAAAAATTGTTGGGAAGAGCGCTCTGCGCTGTTGTTTGCGGAGGGATATTGGCTATAGCAGGCAATGCAGGTCCGGTTATCCCGGTATCGGCTGCGGAAGGTAAGGTTTGCAATGTCAATGACTACAAGGGCAGTGGCTCCGTTGCGATACAAAACGCCATCAACGCCTGCCCCGAAGGTGGGACGGTGTATATCCCCGCAGGAACCTATCGCATGGTGACGACCGTTACGCTGAAATCGAATATCACGCTTAAAGGCGACGGAGATAAAACCATACTCGAAGTGAATTCCCTGCTTTCCACCGGCGCCAATATGATGAAAAGCTCTGACCCGCCCGTTGGGTTGAACAACTATGGGGACGAAAACATCACCCTGCGGGACATCACCTTCACAGGAAAGAGAGCATCCGGACGAACCGGGTCGCTTCTGGGGCTGACAAAAGCGCAGAATGTTACCATTGTCAACTGCACGTTCAAGGAGAATCCGGGCATCACTTTAGGGCTCGGCGGCTGCAAGAATGTTTTGGTCAAGGACTGCATATTTGAAGACAACGGGCTGACCAAACCATCCAAGATTTCCTCCCCCGCCCTTTGGGTAGACAGAACGATGGGCACTCCTGCCATCAACATAACGGTGGAAGACAGCATTTTCAGAAACAATAACTGGTCGGGCTGCTATTTTATGCCGCAGGGTGGAAAAATTGCCCGCTGTACCTTCATTAACAACGGCGAAAGCTCGATCTATACCAATCAATACGGTTCGGATATCCAATATATCGACAATTACATCGACGGCGCACGCAGCTCCAACATTTCCGCTAGCGGACTTGAAACCTGCGCGAGCAATGTACTGATTGAGGGAAATTTGATCAAAAACAGCGGGAATGAGGGGATTTCCTTAACCAACCAGAAAAATGTCATCGTTCGCAACAACATGATCCTTAATAACGGGCAGGAAAAAGAAAAATTTGCCAATGCCGCCGGTATTATGATTTACTCGCTGGGGCTTGTCGAAAATTACTACGTCCCGCAGGATATTACCATTACCGGGAATATAATCGCCAATCGTCCGGGAATGGAAGCAACACAAGGTGCGGGCGTGGCATTATGGCGGCATTCCGCCGGCGAGCCCGTTGAGAGACTTACCATTTCAAACAATATCTTCGGTGAGTTCCCCTATGGTACCGTGCGGTTCATCGGCGATAAAAGTATGATTATCGGTTCCGGCTATTCGTTTAAGGGCAATAAAGAGTCGCAGACCGTCACCATGAAAACTGAAGAGGATTTTGTGAAGGCGCTCAACGAACGTATCCGCAAAGCCAGAGAGACCGCCACGACTGCGAAGCCCGGCCCATCCACCACAGGAGCCGGTACGACCATGCCCGGCAAAACCCAAACCCCCGCAGGCAGTTCCCCTGCCGCCGCAGGCAGCTCCTCTGTGCCGACAGGCAGCACGGCGGTTTCTTCCGGCAGTGCCGGTACGCCGGATTCTTCGGGAACGATAGCCGCAGGCAGTACGGCGGGATACTCGGATACCTCGGCAAATTCTGTGCCGGCCGATGTGGCGCCCGAAAAAGGCATGAAACCGTGGATTATTACGTTACTGATTCTGCTTTGCGGCGGCGCTATCGGCACCGGGGCGGTTTTCATTGTCAAAAAACGCAAAAATACCCCTGAACCTACCGACCAACAAGAGCCCTAAATGCAGGCATATTCTGCCGCTTTCGGCAGTAAGAACCCGATCAACAAACGGTGCGGAGGATACTACCGCCGGCATTTAAAAGCGGGGAGTCACAGGACTCCCCGCTTTATTTGTTACTTTAGTAAGTAAGGTCCATCGCGAAGTGAAGGGCTCTACAAAAAACGTCCGCTAAGCGGTGGGATTAGGGGCTTAAGGAAGAGCATCACCTTTCCTGGTATAATGGCGAGTGTTCAACCCCAAGTATCGAAGAAAGATTGATAAACAGACCACACTAGTGTATAATGGACTCATAAGAGAGTTTCTCATGAGAAAGTTATGATATGTTTTACGGTCGCGAGCATGAACTGACTACGATGAATATAAAACGAGCCGAAAAGGGATATCCCTTTTCAGCTCGTTTTGCAGTTTTATACGATTGCGTTGGAACGGGCGGATATAGAATCCGCCCCTATGGAAATTGCCTGTTCGCAGGGCGATTGCCAAAGACTACCGCACCCACCTATGCAAATTATCTGCGGCAGGTGCATTGAGAATTCAAATCAGAGTAACTTCTGGCTCAACCTGGAGTTTGGTTTGGCAAATAACTAAATATTTTTTTCTTGCAATAAAACGCCCGTCTCGCGGATTAACTGATTGAAAGGGGTGAGACCATGCGGAATCTATCCTCGGCGCCGGACGCGGCGCGCAGTGATATACCGGACGCCGCCGCGCTGGACGCCTGTTTGGCGAACATCGCGGAAAAGAACGCCGCCGCGCTGGAGGAGCTGTACCGCGGGACAAGCGCCTCCGTGTATGGTTTCGCCCTTTCCATTCTAAAAAACGCCCCCGACGCCCAGGACGTGATGCACGACTGCTATGTCAGCATCTATTCCGCCGCCGCCGGGTACCGTTCCAGCGGCAAGCCGATGGCTTGGATCCTGACCATCGTGCGCAACCTCTGCCTGCGCAAACTGCGGGAAAGCCGGAAAACGGCGGATCTCCCGCCGGAGGAGTGGGAACGTGTGCTGGAGGAGCGGGAGGAGGTCGAGCCGGAGGACAAACTCGTCCTTTCGGCCTGCATGCGCCTGCTGTCCGATGAGGAGCGGCAAATCGTGACCCTCCACGCCGTGTCCGGGTTCAAGCACCGGGAAATCGCCCAGATGCTGGGGGCGCCGCTGCCCACCGTGCTGTCCAAGTACAGCCGGGCGCTGAAAAAGTTGAAACACGCGTTACTGAAAGGAGAGCGACAAAATGCGGAACAAAGAGCTGGAAGGGAAACTCCGGCGGGCCTATAGCCACGCCGCTCCGGATGTTCTCGATTCTGTCCTCTCGTCCTGTGAGGATACGAAAGATAAGGTGATCGTCATGACCGAACAAAAGAAACGCAGTCCGTGGATCCGGCGGGGAATGGGGATAGCCGCCGCACTGGTTCTCCTGCTGGGCGGCGCGGCCGGCGTCCGGCTGTACAGCGTCAACCGCGCTGTCGCCTCCACCGTCTCCCTGGACGTCAATCCCAGCGTCGAAATCCAGGTCAATCAGAAGGATCGGGTGCTGCGGGTGAACGCCCTCAACGAGGACGGCCGCATTGTCTTAGGCGACATGAATTTTTCCGGCAGCAGCCTGGACGTGACCGTCAACGCCCTGGTGGGCTCCATGCTGCGCAATGGCTATCTCAGCGAGCTGGCCAACTCCATTCTCGTCAGCGTGGACAACGGCGACCCCGCCAAGGGCGCGGCCCTGCAGACCCGGCTGACCGAGGAAATCAATTCCCTGCTGCAAACCGACGCCTTCACCGGCGCGGTGCTCAGCCAGACCGTCTCCGCCGATGGCACCCTGGAAAAGCTGGCGGATACCTATGGCATTTCCCTGGGCAAAGCCCAGCTCATCCGGGAGATTGCGGATAAAAACCCGCTGTATACCCCGGAGGACCTGGCCAAACTGACCATCAATGAGCTGAATCTCCTGGCCAGCGCCGGAAGCGGCGCCCTGGACAAGGTGGAATCCGTCGGGACAGCCAGCGATAAGGCCTATATCGGCGCGGACAAGGCGCGGGACGCCGCACTGCGCCACGCCGGCGTGACCGCGGCTGACGCCGCCAAGCTCGAGGTGGAACTGAGCTGCGAAAAGGGCGTCATGGTGTACGAGGTGGAATTCGAAGCCGGCGGCTATGAATACGATGTCGACGTGAACGCCAAAACCGGAGACATCCTGAAAAGCGAAAAGGAGAGGGACGACGATGAGCCGACCGCGACCCGTCCCACCTCCGGCACCACGTCCGCCGATCCAGGCGCCGTCACGGCCCCCCTCATTGGGGAGGCCAAGGCCAAGGAGATCGCGCTGAAGAACGCCGGCGTGACCGCTGGCAGCCTGATCGGCTATGCCATCGAGCTGGATACGGAAAACGGTGTCATGGTGTACGAGGTGGAATTCAAATCCGGCGGCTATGAATACGATTACGACATCGACGCCAAAACCGGCAAGATTCTCAAGCGCCAGAAGGAGCGGGACGACGACCGGATCTCCGCCGCCGGCACCGCCGCTCTCATCGGCAGCGCCAAGGCGAAGGAGATCGCTCTTTCCCACGCCGCCGTGTCCGCCGATGGCCTGCGGGATGTTGCCGTCGATCTGGACGACAAGGACGGCGCCCCGGTCTACGAGGTGGAATTCAAATCCGGCGGCTATGCCTACGACTATGATATAGACGCCAAAACCGGCAAAATCCTAAAAAACGAAAAGGAACAGGACGACTGAATTTTCAAAAGGATGGGCCTCCTTTAGCAGGCCCATCCTTTTGCTGGTATTTCATGCACGGCGGTGCCGACAGGTGAAGTTGTATAAGAAGAAAAGCCCGGCCACGCGTATCGTGTGCCGGGCTTTTGACGACCTAGAGCTCACCGGGCTCTAAGCTGCCAGAAAGCGACGGCGCTGGCAGCCGCCACATTTAAAGAATCGACGCCGTGGGACATGGGGATGCACACGGTGTAATCGCAGTCGGCTATTGTGCGGGGCGCCAGTCCGTCTCCCTCCGTACCCAGTACGATAGCCAGCTTTTCCACTGCCAAAAGCCGCGGGTCTTCTATACTGATGGCCTTGTCGTTTAAAGCCATGGCGGCAACTTGAAAGCCCAGCCTGTGCAGGCGGGCGATACCCGGCTGTGGCCATGCGGAGGGATCGTTGCCGATGCGCGTCCATGGTACTTGAAAAACAGTACCCATGCTGACCCGTACCGCCCGCCGGTTTAACGGATCGCAGCAGGAGGGGGTCACCAACACCGCGTCCATGTGCAGTGCCGCCGCCGAGCGGAATATGGCGCCTATGTTGGTAGCATCCACAATGTTCTCTAATATGGCTACCCGGCGCGCTCCTGCGCATAAATCCTCGACACAGGGCAGGGGAGGTCGGCGCATGGCGCATAATATTCCGCGGGTCAGCCGGTAACCGGTCAGTTCGGCCAGCAAATCGCTGGCGGCAGTAAAGACGGGAACATCACCGCAGCGGCCGATGATACCACTGGCTTGTCCGTGAATATGCTTTTTTTCCATCAAAAATGAAACCGGCTCGTATCCCGCGTCAAGAGCGCACGTGATCACCTTGGGGCTCTCCGCGATAAAGAGCCCCTTTTCCGGCTCCAGCCGGTTGCGCAGCTGCGCTTCCGTCAAATGAGCAAAGACCTCCAGCTCAGGCAGAGCCCAGTCGGTAATCTCGATGATGGCAGCCATGTGGATATCCCCCTTCGCATTTGTTTTTCAGCGTCTCTGGAGTGCCAAAGCTTTGTGCAAACAACCGCGTCCTGCCCTGACAGCTTGCGGCCGTTTCTGTCCGCTTTCATCGGAACCACAGCAAAAGAAAAGGCCCGCCACCGGATAGTGAGAATTTGGGCTGGCTGGAGATCGACCGGCCGCACCGCAGGCGCGGCCTTATGAAACGGCCCCGGAACGTGTTCGCCGCCGTCCTTTGTGCGAACAACCGCGCCCTGTCCTGGCAGAATGCGGCCGTTTCTGTCCGCTTCCATCGGAACCACAGTAAAAGAAAAGGCCCGCCACCGGATAGTGAGAATTTGGGCTGGCTGGAGATCGACCGGCCGCACCGCAGGCGCGGCCTTATGAAACGGCCCTGGAACGTGTTCGCCGCCATGCTTTGTGCGAACAACCGCGTCCTGCCCTGACAGCTTGCGGCCGTTTCTGTCCGCTTTCATCGGAACCACAGTAAAAGAACAAGCTCCCACCTGATGGCGGGAGCTTGTTCTTTTGGCTGGGCTGGCTGGAATCGAACCAGCACGGGCAGAGTCAAAGTCTGCTGTCCTACCACTAGACTACAGCCCAATATGGTGTATCGGCGATTGAGCCGCTGTTTACGAAGGAAGGGACACGCGGTTGCCCGTGTGTCCCCTTCTCATGTGGGGTGGAAGATGGGATTCGAACCCACGGTCTCCAGTGCCACAAACTGGCGCTTTAACCAACTAAGCTACATCCACCATAACTGGCGCGCCTGAAGGGACTCGAACCCCTGGCCCTCTGCTTAGAAGGCAGATGCTCTATCCAGCTGAGCTACAGGCGCCTATTTGATTGGTGCGCAGAGCTCCTGCGGTCCCCTGCAGGTCCCGTGCGGCGACGGGTTGGAGCGGGTGATGGGAATCGAACCCACACGACCAGCTTGGAAGGCTGGGGTTCTACCATTGAACTACACCCGCAAATCGAAGCCGGGAAAACCATGCGCTCCCATCGGCCGCCCCATCACAGCGTCAATTATAATAGCATATCGCCGGGCGCCCTGTCAAGGCCTTCCGCGCAACTTTTTCCCCTTTTCCCGTAAAAAAGCGGCCGCCGTCGCCGGCGCCGCTCCGGCCCGCCCGTCCCGGGATCACCCCTTCGGGTACGCGCCCTTTTTGTACAAGCTGAGGATTTTTTCGTCCGGCTCTCCCCGCACCTCGTATTCCCACATGGCCAGCCCGGCGTCCTTCAGCAGGGCGTTGACCTTGGCCGTCAGCACCTTGGTCTGCCGGAAGAATACGGCGGCGTTGCCATAGGTGTCGTCGCTGAAGCGCATCTCTACCGCGTCCTTGCCCAGACGCACCTGCTGGGCGATAACAGCCGCGATGTCGTCCTGCTTGTATGTATGCAGATAGGTCTTGCCGTGCACGAAGAAATTGGCCTCGGTGGCGGTGCAGGTGTCCACCCCGATGTTGTCCTTGTCCAGCCGGTGGGAAATCTCGATTTGTTCGGTCGTCAGGTTGAAGTAGTTGTGCCGCAGCACGTCGTCGCTGTCGTCCCATGTCGCGTCCACGTGGTAGTTCCTCCCGTCGATGGTCACCAGGTTCCACATGTGGGCCACGCCGGTCTTTTTCCCCGCCCCGCTGACCAGGGTGCACTCGATTCCCGCCTTGTGAAGCAGAAGCTGCATGGCGCGGGAATACCCCTCGCATACCGCCCGGCCCTCCACCAGCGCGCCATAGGCGCTGAAGGCGTTGGGAAACTGGGCCGCCGGATCCGCCGCGGCCGCCGCCGCCTCATCGTAGCGGCATCGGGCGGCCACCGCGTCGTGGATGGTCAGCTCTTTGCCGTACTCGTAAGTGCCCGGTCGGATGTCCGCCAGAATGTCGTTCAGCGCCCGATCCAGCTGCCGCTGGGCGGCGGCCCTCTCCTGGGCGTTCATGGTGAACACCAGGCTGATGGAATCGTAGCTGTCCGCGTTCCGCCCCGTCAGGCCGTAGGTGTTGCTGATAAAGAAAAACTGGGGATTGTCCCAGGTAAAGGCCACATACAGGGTCTGCGCCTCGCTGCGGCTGAACAGCTGGCGGGGGAGCGTTACCTTCACCCCGTGGTACTCCTGGGGCGGGGTGCTCGACTTGCTGTCCGCCACCGTCACCATCTCGTCCGCGTCGATTCCCTCCGCCACCGCCTCGTAAATGGCGGCGTAGCATGCCTGCATCCGGGTATTCAGCCGCTGATAGCACCATTTGCCGGTATATTCGCCGGCATATGCGCCGTGCTTGTCGGTTTCCTCGCTGCTTGTCGGGGCGTTGGGCCAGAGAAACTGGCAGCCCGCGCCGCCAAGCAGCAGAAAACAGGCGGCCAGAACCGCCAGCAGCTTTCTCAACGGTGGAGTACCTCCAAATCGATGTTTCTTCCCTTCACTATACCACGGGAAGGCGCTGGATTCCATGGGGAATATGCCGGACTTTTGCCCGCCGGCCCTTCGCTTTCCGGCGAATTTTTCAGGATGTGCCGAAGGTCCCGCGCAGGTTGGCCTTGGCGCTGTCCGCCGGCTCGAAGCGCAGGGCGTCCCCGCTGCCCACATATTGCCCCTCTAAGGAGGCGCTCGAACAGATGGCGCCCGTGTTCCGTTCCGCCAGATACTGCAGCCCCGCCTTCGCCTTGACGAAATGGGAGACCTTGATGTCGGTTTGCAGGAACCCGATGAGGCTGTTGAAATCCGCCTCCATGTCCCGGTCCGCCTTCATGTATTGGTTGATGAGCGCCGCCGTCAGCTGGGCCTGGATGTCCGCCTGCTGCTTGCGCCCGCCGTGCCAGTTGGGGTACCGCATCACGTCCACCACCTGGGAGGGGGTGAGATTGCGGCTGCCGCCCGTCAGCTTGAGGGTGGCGCCGGTGCTCGGGTTCTGGTAATCGAGATCCTCCGGCAGCGTGAAAATCAGCCCGCCGTCCAGCTTTTTCAGCAGCTTCTCCGTGTTGGAATAGGTCAGCACCGCGTAATTCTGGAATTCCATGCCCAGCAGCTTGGCCGCCGCGTCCCGGGTGGCTGTCGCCCCGCCGGAGGCGTAGAGCTCGAACATCCGGGTCTGGCTGGTGCCCACGTCCACGGTGGTTTCCCGGGGGATGGCCAGCGTGCGGATCCGGGTGTTGGCCGGGTCGGTGCGCACCACGATAAAACCCTGGGCGTCGGTGTCCACCGTCACCAGGAACAGATTGCGCGCGTCCTCCTCGGTGAAGGTTGCCGCCGGATCGGCCGAGATGGGGGCAGACGAGGAATCCCCCGCTCCCACCCGGCGCTGCTCGTTGATCTTGACCACTGCCCACAGGCAAAGCCCGCCGAACACCGTCACAAACAGCACGAACGCCAGCAAAAAAATCGCCAGGCTGCTCAGCCGTTTCGTTCTCTTTTTCTTTTGCCCCAGTGCCATATATGGATTCACGCGCCTTTCGCGAAATTCGCTCAATTCCCCGCATCCGCCGGGTTTTCCAGTGTTATTATAGCAGAAGTACGCCGGATAAGACAACTACAGAACTGTAATATTCGGCTACAGAACTGTAATCATTCTAAAGGGTTGACCAAAATCCAGCCCTCCAACCAAAAAAAGAGGGGGAAGCGTCGCTTCTCCCTCTTTGCTATGGATTTTTCAGTCGTCGGCATACCGTTTGGCCAGGCTTTTCGCGCAGACGGGGCAGACGTTGCGCCCCTTGAACGTGACCACGTCCCGGGACTCCCCGCAGAAAATGCAGGCCGGCTCGTATTTTTTGAGGATAATGGTGTTGTCCTCCACAAATACCTCCAGTGCGTCCTTGTCCTCGATTTCCATCACCCGGCGGCATTCCACCGGCAGTACGATGCGTCCCAGCTCGTCGACCTTCCTGACAATTCCCGTGGATTTCATCATGTAGTTTCATCCTTTCTGTTACGGCCTTCCGAAACCTGGCGGATTCATCCGGCTTCCTGTTTCTTTTACAATTTAACAAAATTATATCTTTTATGCCAATTTATGTCAATCATAAAGTGGAGATCTGTCACTACTGGTTTCCAAAATTTATCAATTGCCTAAAAATACATACAAAAATCTTTTTATAATCAGGAGTTAAGCCCTGATCTTGTATATACAAAAAATTTTTGCTTGACCTTTCCCAGCGAATCTTGTAGAATATCTTGTGCATATTTGATTTAAACCGTTACGGTTTAAATCGATAAAGCGTTCGGCCGGTCACCCTGTGTCCGTCCGTGGGAGGCAGCATCCCTGAAACGAAAGGATGGCGTCGTCATGCCTAAGGAAGCGGTTATTTGGGTGACCATCGGGGTCTATTTTGCGTTCATGCTGGTCATTGGCCTGATCAGCAGCCGGCATACCAACAGTATGGGGGAGTTCACCGTCGGCGGTCGTAACGCCGGCGCCTGGACCTCCGCCTTGTCCTATGGCACCGCGTATTTCTCGGCGGTGATGTTCATCGGCTACGCGGGCGGCACTGGCTGGAAATATGGCCTGTGGGGCGTTCTGCCCGGCATCGGCAACGCGGTGTTCGGTTCCCTGCTGGCCTGGCTGGTGCTGGCGCGGCGTACCCGGTCGGCCACCCGCCGGATGAAAATCAAATCCATGCCTCAGTTTTTCGACAAGCGGTTCGTCAGTTCCCCTATGAAGCTGTTCGCCACCTTCGTCATCTTCATCTTCCTGCTGCCCTACTCCGCCTCGGTCTATAAGGGGCTGACCAGCGTCTGTGCGGTGCTGCTCAAGGTGGACGAGCGGATCTGCATGGTGGTCATCGCCCTGGCGGCCATGGCCGTGGTGGTGCTGGGCGGTTATGCCGCCACCCTGAAGGCGGATTTTGTCCAGGGCATTATCATGTTGGTGGGGGTGACCGCCCTCATCGTGGCCGTGGTGCGCTGCGAAACGGTGGGCGGCCTGCAGGCCGGCCTCGCCGCCATCTCCGCCAAAACCGGGGAGCTGAACCTGGGCCTGAAGGAGCACCTTGGCTTGTGGGCCACCGTGCTGATGACCTCCTTCGGCACCTGGGGCCTGCCTCAGATGATCCATAAATATTATGGCATCCGGGACGATAAGGAGGTCAAGCGGGGCACCGTCATTTCCACGCTCTTCGCCCTGCTGGTGGCCGGCGGCGGGTATTTCATCGGCTCCTTCTCCCGCCTGTTTTTCTCCAGCCTGAACGACCTGCCCGGCGCCGGCGCCGGCAACCCCGACTATCTGGTACCCAATATGCTGGTGGACGCCCATCTGCCCACCGTCCTGCTGGGCGTGGTGCTGGTGCTGCTCATCGCCGCCTCCGTTTCCACCCTGGCCTCCATCACCATCACCGGATCCTCCACCCTGACCATGGACTGGGTGCAGGCCCGCCTGCGCCCCGGTATGAGCGGCGCGGCCACCGCCCGTTTGACCAAGGCGGTCTGCGCGGTGTTCATTGTCCTGTCCTATATCATCGCCAACACCGACACCCCTATTCTCGATATGATGTCCTATTCCTGGGGGATTCTGTCCGGCTCCTTCCTCGCCCCCTATCTCCTCGCCCTGTACTGGAAGGGGATCAACCGGGCGGGCGCCTGGGCCGGGATGATCGGCGGCTTTGTCGTCGCCGCCCCGCCGGTGATTTGCAAGCTCCTGTTTCCTGGTGCTGTCCTGCCCTTCTTCGGCAGGCTGGTGGACTGCGGCCCTCATTTCGCCTGCCTGGCCATGGCGGTCTCCTTCCTCCTCTGTTTCCTGGGCAGCGTCCTTGCCCGGCGGGCCGGCTGGAAATCCGCGGCCGACAACCCCGCTTTCTATGAGGAGACAGAGGCCCAGCCCGTCGCCGGCTGAACTTTTCGCTTTACTTTTCCCCGCAAGGGGGGTACAATGGTTTAAAGCACAAAAGCATGAAAGCATGGAGGAGGACTCCCGCAATGAACGCCATTTGGAACAAGGATATGGAATGTATGCCCCGCCGGGACCTGGAGACCCTGCAGCTGGAACGGCTCAAGGCTCTGGTGGATTACTGTGACCGGAATGTGGAGTTTTACCACAAACGGCTGGAAGCCGCCGGCGTGACGGCGGATAAAATCAAGGTCCTGTCGGATGTGCAGTACATACCTTATACCACCAAGGCCGACCTGCGGGATACCTATCCGTTCGGTATGTTCAGCGTTCCCCGCAAGGAACTGGTCCGTGTGCACGCCTCCTCCGGCACCACCGGCAACCCCACCGTTGTGGGCTATACCCGGGAGGATTTGGACAACTGGGCCGAGCAGGTGGCCCGCGTGGTGGTGGCCGCCGGCGCGTCGGACGAATCGATGGTGCAGATCTGCTTCGGCTACGGCATGTTCACCGGCGCCCTGGGCCTGCACTACGGCCTGGAGCGCATCGGCGCCACCGTGGTGCCCACCTCCTCCGGCAACACCGAGAAGCAGCTGAAATTCATGCGGGATTTCGGCACCGATACCATCGTCGCCACCCCGTCCTACTGCCTGTATCTGGCCGAGGCCGCCCGGGAGGCGGGGGAGGAGTTCCCCATGGATCGGTACCGGCTTTCCCTGGGCCTGCTGGGCAGCGAGGGCTGTACCCCGGAAATGCGGGATCAGATCGAATCCCGGTGGGGCGGCGGCTTCTTCTGCACCGATAACTATGGCATGTCCGAGCTCAACGGTCCCGGCATGTCCGGCGAATGCCGCGAGCGGGCCGGCCTGCACATCAACGAGGATCATTTCCTGTGCGAGGTCATCGACGCGGCCAGCGGCCAGGTGCTGGAAAAGGGAAGCACCGGTGAGCTGGTGGTGACCAACCTGACCAAGCGGGGTCTGCCCATGCTCCGGTACCGCACCAAGGACATCACCCGCATCGATTACAGCCCCTGCGCCTGTGGACGCACCACCGCCCGGATGCATAAGATCATCGGCCGCAGCGACGATATGCTGAAAATCCGAGGGGTCAACGTCTTTCCTTCCCAGGTGGAAAGCGCCCTCATCAACATCAAGCACATCAGCCCCCATTATCAGCTGGTGGTGCGCCGCAAGGGCTATGCCGATACCCTGGAGGTGCGCGTGGAGCTCATCGACGGATCCCTGCTGGAGAAATACGCCGAGCTGGAAGCCCTGCAGAAGAATATCCACGATCGCATCAAAGCGATCCTCGGCATTGAAATCGCCGTCAGCCTGGTGGAGCCCAAGTCCATCGAGCGCTTCACCGGCAAGGCCCAGCGGGTGGTGGACCTGCGGGGGCAGAAATAAGTTTACCCATATCATTCGAGGGGACAAGGCTTCGGCCTTGTCCCTTTTGTCAAGCCGATATGTGAATATTATTCACATATCGGCCCGCCTGTCAAAAAGGACGCCCTTCGGCGCCCTTTTCCCATTTGTATTATTTTGACTGAATCGACAAAGTGTATTCGCTTGGCGTCATGCCTGTCGCCTGCTTGAAATAGCGGGAGAAGTAATGCACCGACGCGTACCCCAGCTTGTCCGCGATTTGGGTGATGTTGCCGTTGCCCTCCCGCAGCAGCACCTTGGCTTGCTCGATTTTCAGCCAGCGGTAGTATTCCATCACGCCCCGCCCCGTCGCCGCCTTGAAGATGGTTTTTAGATTGGTGGCGCTCTGGGCGGAGAAGCGGCAGACTGCTGAGAAGGTCAGGTTCCCGGCCACGTTCTCCTCCATGTAGGCGATCACCCGGCGCACCAGGTCGTTGTCCGACCGTTTTTTCACCGAGGAGGACTCCTTGACTGAATCCGCCGGCTCCGCCCCCCGGCGCACCAGCCGGATGAGCATTTGCTCAAGGAGCATGCCGATCATCTGCTCGCTGCCGAAAGCGCTGGAGCTCGCCCGTTCCATCCTCACCGTGCCCGGGTCGTCGAGCGGGGTGGTGAAGGCGTCCCGCGCCTCGTTGACCAGCCGCGCCAGCAGCTCCCTCTCATCCTCGCCCGCCTTAAGGATTTTCCCCTCGAAATAGGTCATGGCGGGGGAGGGGCACACAAACGCCACCACCACCAGGTTGGGGGCCACCACCCCGTTGGCGAACACATTGTGGAATTCGTTCGGCTTGTGGAAGATCATCTCGCCCCGCTTGAGGCGGTAGCCCACCTCGTCGGCCATGACCTCCACCTCGCCCTTGTCCACGTAAAGCAGCTCCCAGAAATCGTGCCGCTCTCCTTCAAAAACATAATTCTTGGCGTATTCGAAGTAGTGCACGGTCACGATGGACTGCACGTCGATGACCTTGCGCAGTTCTGTGGCGATATAGCTGCTCATGGAATTCCTCCTTTTCGGTAAGTCCGGATGAAACCGGCCCTGCCTTCATGGGCTGACGATATAATTCAGCTGCCCCACAACCTGCCCGTCCCGGACGAACAGGCGGGGCACCCGCTTGCTGATTTGGCAGACAACTTCGTAGTTGATGGTGCCCATGTGATCGGCCAGCTCCTCCACCGGGAGGAAGGCTTCCCCGTCCCGGCCGAACACGGTCGCCACCATGCTTTCCCGCACGTCCAGCCCGGTCACATCCAGCATGCATTGGTCCATGCACACCCGGCCGACCACCCGCACCCGCCGGCCGGCCAGCAGCATGTCGGCCCGGTTGGACAGCACCCGGGGATATCCGTCCGCGTATCCGATGGGTACCGTGGCCACCCGCCGGGCCTCCCCGGTGGTGTAAATGCGCCCATAGCTCACCGGCGTGTCCGCCGGCAGATCCTTGATCATGGACACGGTGGTTTTCAGCTCCATCACCGGATCGAGCGGCAGCATCCCCTCCATCCAGGGGGCGGGGGAGAGGCCGTACAGGATGATGCCGGGGCGCACCATGTCGAGATGCATCTCCGGGTACCGCAGGGTGGCCGCGCTGTTGCAGCAGTGGCGCAGCGCGAAGGACACGCCCCGTTCTTCCAGCCGCCGGACAGCGTCCATAAATAGGGCGAACTGCCGCCGGGTGAAGCCCCCGTCCTCCTCCTCGTCCGCCGAGGCAAAGTGGGTGAAAATCCCTTCCGCCGTCAAATGGGGCAGACGGCAGGCGGCGGCCATGTCGTCCAGGACCGCCTCGTCCCCCTCCCGGTGGTAGAGAAAGCCCACCCGGGACATGCCGGTGTCCACCTTCAGGTGCACCCGCACCCGCACCCCCGCGGCCTGGGCCGCGGCGTCCAGTTCCTCGGCATAGGGGCGGGAGAGCACCGTCTGGGTGACGGCAAACTCGGCCAGCCGCCCCGCCTCCTCCGGCGGGGTAAAGCTGAGGATGAGAATGTCCCCATCGATGCCTGCCCGGCGCAGCTGCACGGCCTCCTCCAGGTTGGAGACCCCGAACCAGGCCGCGCCCGCTTCCCGCAGGGCTTTGGCGGCGGCGGCGGCGCCGTGGCCGTAGCCGTCCGCCTTGACCACCGCCATGGCCTGGCTGCCGGGGGCCAGGGAGGCCTGTATCGCCTGAAAATTCCCCTGCAGACGGTCCAGGTGAATCTCCGCCCAGGTGCGTTTCAAGAATTCGGACATGAAAAACCAGCAGCCTTTCGCGTATTTTTTCGCTCAATTGCGCATGCTTGTTGCGTATACGCTATCCATTATACGTTGTTTTTCGCAATTAATCAAACGTTTTCGCTCGGATTCCGTCTATGCCCCTCCTTCCCAATTCTGCGGGGCGAAGGGGACGGAATTTCATGCTTTTATCTATTTCCCTTCCGGGGGATTTATGGTAATATAAAGAGTATACACGGACAAGGGGGCGCCCCTGCATTGTATCGTATGAAGTGAGGAGTTAAACTATGTCGAATGTGATCCGGGTATTTGTGGAAAAGCGGGAGGGCTTCGACGTCGAGGCCCGGCATATGCTGGCGGATTTGCGGGATAATCTGGGGCTGACCAAGCTGACCGGCCTGCGGCTGCTGGTCCGCTATGACATCGAAGGCCTTTCGGCGGAGGAATTCATCCGGGCGCGGGGCGTCGTCTTCTCCGAGCCCAACGCCGACGATGTGTACGACGAGGAATTCACCGTGGCCGAGGGATGGCGGGTGTTCGCCATGGAATACCTCCCCGGCCAATACGACCAGCGGGCGGATTCCGCCGCCCAGTGCGTCCAGCTGCTCACCCAGGGGGAGCGGCCCCGGGTGCTTACCGCCCGGGTGGTCTGCCTGGAAGGGGCGCTGACCGATGAGGAATTTGCTCGGGTGCAGGCTTATCTCGTCAACCCGGTGGAGTCCCGCATCGCCTCCCTGGACAAGCCCGAGACCCTGGATATCACCGCCGACGTGCCCGCCGACGTGGCGCGGGTAACCGGCTTCACCGCCATGTCGCAGGAGGAAATCGCCGCGTACTGGCAGGCCATGGGGTTTGCCATGTCGGCGGCGGATCTCGCCTTTTGCCGGGACTATTTCCGGGACGAGGAGAAGCGGGATCCCAGCCTGACTGAGCTGAAGGTCATCGACACCTACTGGTCCGACCACTGCCGCCACACCACCTTCCTGACCCGTTTGGATCAGGTGGCCGTGGAGCCGGGCGGAGCCATTTCCGCCGCCATTGAGGAGGCTCTGGCCGCGTACTACGCCGCGCGGGAAGAGGTTTACGGCGAGAGACTGGCTAAGAAAAACGTCTGCCTGATGGACATGGCCACCATGGGGATGCGCCTGCTCAAAAAGCAGGGGAAGATTCCGGATCTCGACGAGTCGGAGGAGATCAACGCCTGCTCCATCGAGGTGCCGGTGGTCATCGACGGCCGGGTGGAGAAATGGCTGGTACAGTTTAAAAACGAGACCCACAACCACCCGACGGAAATCGAGCCCTTCGGCGGCGCGGCCACCTGCCTGGGCGGGGCCATCCGCGACCCGCTGTCCGGGCGGGCCTACGTTTATCAGGCCATGCGGGTGACCGGCAGCGGCGACCCGCGCGTCGGCCTGGCGGACACCCTGGAGGGCAAGCTGCCCACCCGGAAAATCACCACCGGCGCGGCGGCGGGCTATTCCTCCTACGGCAACCAGATCGGCCTGGCCACCGGCCAGGTGGCGGAGCTGTACGACCCCGGCTATGTGGCCAAGCGGCTGGAAATCGGCGCCGTGGTGGGCGCTTCTCCCAAGGAAAACGTGGTGCGGGACGTGCCCGTGCCGGGTGACGTCATCGTCCTGCTGGGCGGGCGCACCGGCCGGGACGGCTGCGGCGGGGCCACCGGCTCCTCCAAAGCCCACACCTCCGAATCCATCGACACCTGCGGCGCGGAGGTCCAGAAGGGCAATCCGCCCACCGAGCGGAAGATCCAGCGGCTGTTCCGCAAAGGCGCGGTGTCCCGGATGATCAAGCGGTGCAACGACTTCGGCGCGGGCGGCGTATGCGTGGCCATCGGCGAGCTGGCCCCCGGCCTGCAGGTCGATCTCGACAAGGTACCCAAGAAATACGAGGGGCTGGACGGCACCGAGCTGGCCATCTCCGAATCCCAGGAGCGGATGGCCGTGGTGCTGGCCCCCGCCGACGTGGAGGCGTTCATCGCCGCCGCCGGGGAGGAGAACCTGGAGGCCACCGCCGTGGCCGTGGTCACCGCCGAGCCCCGCCTGCGCATGAACTGGCGGCAGGACACGGTGGTGGATATCAGCCGCGCCTTCTTGGACACCAACGGTGTGACTCAGACGGCCCGGGCGGCCATTGCGGCCCCCGATCCGGCGGCCGATTACCGTACCGCCATTCCGGCGGGGCTGGCGGTCATCCCGCTGGCCGACGCCTTCCAGGAGAATCTCCAGCGGCTGGAGGTGGCCTGCCAGAAGGGGCTGGCCGAGCGGTTCGACGCGAGCATCGGCGCCGCTACCGTGGGCATGCCGTTCGCCGGCCGGTATCAGCTCACCCCCGAAGAGGGCATGGTGGCCAAGCTGCCGGTGCTCCATGGGGAAACCGACACCGCCACGGCCATGACGTTCGGCGGCATCCCCGGCATCTCCCGGTGGAGCCCCTTCCACGGCGCGGCTTACGCGGTGGTGCAGTCCCTGGCCCGCCTGGCGGCCATGGGCGCCGACCCGCTGTCCGCCCGGCTGACCTTCCAGGAATATTTCGAGCGGCTGCGGGACGTGCCGGAGCGGTGGGGTAAGCCCGCCGCCGCGCTTCTGGGTGCGTTCCTGGCCCAAAAGGAGCTGGGGGTGCCCTCCATCGGAGGCAAGGATTCCATGTCCGGCAGCTTCAATGAGCTGGACGTGCCCCCCACCCTGGTGAGCTTCGCGCTGAGCATGACCAAGGCGTCCCAAACCGGCACCGCCGCCTTCCAGAAGGCGGGGAGCCTGGTGGCGTTCCTGCCCCTGCCGGTGAACCGGGAGACCCGGCTGCCCGACTGGCCCCGGGTGAAGGTGCTGCTGGACGAGGTGGCCAAGCTGGTGCAGTTCGGTGTGATCAACGCGGCCTCCGTGGTGCGGGAGGGCGGCGCGGCCGCCGCCGTGGCCAGGATGTGCTTCGGCAACCATATCGGCTTCGCGTTCAACCGCAATGTGGATCGCGCCACCCTGTTCGCGCCGCTGGCCGGCTCTTTGGTGGTGGAGCTCAAGGAGGGCGACATGTGCCTGGAGGGGCTGGAGTACAGCCTCATCGGCACCACCATGGAGGAGGAGGCCGTGGTCATCGACGGCCAGGAGTTTCCCCTGGAGGATCTCATCGATATTTGGACGGCCCCGCTGGAGCCGGTGTTCCCGAACAAGGCGGACGAGGAGCCGGAGATGACCCCGGCCGTCCCCCTGTATGTCCAGCGCAGCGGCCTGACCCCGGCTATCAAGGCTGCCCGGCCCCGGGTGTTCATCCCCGTTTTCCCAGGCACCAACTGCGAATACGACACGGCCCGGGCTTTCGAGCGGGCGGGCGCGCAGCCCGATGTGCTGGTGGTC
Organism: Anaeromassilibacillus sp. SJQ-5; assembly: GCF_054108045.1. Classification (NCBI taxonomy): domain Bacteria; kingdom Bacillati; phylum Bacillota; class Clostridia; order Eubacteriales; family Acutalibacteraceae; genus Anaeromassilibacillus; species Anaeromassilibacillus sp. SJQ-5. The sequence goes on along the minus strand of NZ_JBPJWQ010000002.1, from coordinate 41,956 downwards.
AAGAACCTGAGCCCGGCGGCCATCGAGGAGACCATCGCCCGCATGGAGGCCGCCATCCGGCAGGCCCAAATCGTCATGCTGCCCGGCGGCTTCTCGGGCGGCGACGAGCCGGACGGCTCCGGCAAGTTCATCGCCACCACCTTCCGCAACCCCCGGGTGGCGGACGCGGTCACCGAGCTGCTCGAGCAGCGGGACGGCCTGATGCTGGGCATCTGCAACGGCTTCCAGGCGCTGATCAAGCTGGGACTGGTGCCCACTGGCTCCATCCGGGAGCTGCGCGACAGCGACCCCACCCTGACTTTCAACACCCTGGGCCGCCATGTCAGCCGGATGGTGTACACCCGGGTGACCTCGGTGAAATCCCCCTGGCTGTCGGGCTGCGCGGCGGGCGACATCCACTGCGTCCCGGTATCCCACGGGGAGGGGCGGTTCGTGGCGGACGAGGCCACCCTCAAGCAGCTGGCGGCCAACGGGCAGATTGCCACCCAGTATGTGGATCCCGAGGGACGGCCCTCGGCGGACATTCTGTGGAACCCCAACGGCTCGGTCTGCGCGGTGGAGGGCATCACCTCCCCGGACGGCCGGGTATTCGGCAAGATGGCCCACAGCGAGCGCAGCGGGGACGACCTGTACAAGAACGTTCCCGGCGAGAAGGATCAACGGATTTTCATCAGCGGCGTCCGGTATTTTGCCTGAGCCGCAGGGCGTATACAAGCAAGGCCTCCGCAGCGATTGGCTGCGGAGGCCTTGCGGCGTTTCAGGTGTCAGGGAGAGCCCTTGTGTATACCCTATCGGGGGTTGCGTTGGTATGCCGGGTTTCCTTACGGAAACCCTAGGATGACCCCGCATACCTACGTAATACCCGATGGGGTATACCATGAACTTATGCTGGCAGATAGAAATTTAAAATTTTATAGACACCGCATGGTGTACTATTTTAAACTGGCCGATCACTGTGAAACCTGCCGGTATTACTACCGGCATTACATCCGCTGCGGCAACCGCTACGAGTCCCTTGGTAAGCGCTGAATGAATCACGTCCGGCGGCTTTTTCTGTAAGTTTCCTGCAAGATTTTGTCCGCGGTTCTTCCCAAGCGGGCGCGGGTATGGTACTATAAACCATATACGAGGCATAGAAAAAAACGGCGCGGGCAGTGGAAGCGGCTGTTTTTAGAAAAAACGGCGGGCGCGCCAACAATGGGCGCCGCTCGAGCATTATACGAAAGGGGCCGTGGACGATGAAACGGATAGTGGCGGGCCTTCTGACGCTGGCGATCCTGGTCGGCGGGCTGGCGGGCTGCGCGCGGGAGCCGGCGCCGGAGGGGACGCTGACCGTCACCGTGCTGGACGTGGGCAAGGCCGACTGCATCCTTATCCAGGAATCGTCGGGCGGGGCCATGCTCATCGACACCGGAACCCGGGAGAGCGCCTCCGCCATTCTGGAGTTTTTGCGCGCGCGAGGGATCGACACCCTGGAGACGCTGCTGCTCACCCACATGGACAAGGATCACATCGGCGGGGCGGCCGCGATCCTGCAAGCGGTGAAGGCCGAGCGGGTGGTGCAGCCGGGAGCGAGCAAGGACAGCGGAGAATACACGGCCTATCAGGCGGCGCTGCGGGAAAAGGGCATCGAGCCCGAAATGCTGTGGAAGGCGGAGCGGGCCGATTTGGGCGGCGCGGCCGTCACCCTGATCCCGGGGCGGGAGCTGAGCTATAAGCAATCCAACGACTACTCGGTATTCACCGAAATCACATACGGCGATCACCGGTTCCTCTTCACCGGGGACGGCGAGAAGAAGCGGCTGCAGGAATATCTGGACGGGCGGCCGGATCCCTGCGATTTCCTGAAGGTGCCTCACCACGGGCGGGCGGAAAAGAACAGCGAGGCGTTTTTTGAGGCGGTGGCGCCGCGATACGCGGTGATCACCTGCTCCGAGGAGGAACCGCCGGAGGACGAGGTGCTTGCCCTGCTCAAAGCGGCGGGGGCCGAAACCTATCTGACCAGCGGCGGGACGGTGACCGCCGTCAGCGACGGCAGGACACTGACCGTCACCCAGTGAAGGAGGACGCGGACATGACGGAAAACAGGGCGGCGGCCAGCCGCATCGGGTATATGGACGGCCTGCGGGCCGCGGCCATGGTGGGCGTTATTCTCATCCATGTGTGCGCGAAGGCGGCCACGGCTTTGGCGGCGGACGGGCAGGCGCTGGGCGTTTCCTGGCAGCTGGCCAACCTGCTGGACGCGCTGGGCCGGTTCGCGGTGCCGGCGTATCTGATGGTGACGGGGGGGCTGCTGCTGGGCAGCGACCGGGCGCTGTCGGTGCGGGAGACGCTGCGCCGGCGGGTGGCGCGCATCGCGGCGCCGCTGGTTTTCTGGACGGCGGCGTATCTGGTGTTACAGGCCGCGACAGTGCCCGGCTACGACTGGAAGGGGGCGGCGGCCAACCTGTTCAACAAGCCGGCGGAAATTCATCTATGGTATCTGTACGCGCTGCTGGCGATTTATCTGCTGCTGCCGCTGCTGCGCCTGCTGGTGCGGCAGGCCCCCCGCCGCCTTCTGTGGTACGCGATAGGGCTGTGGGTGGCGTTCAGCAGCCTGTGGCGGGCGGCGGCCGGCCTGATGCCGGCGCTGCAGCTGCCGGATTACGCCAACCTGGACATTCTGGGCGGGTATTTGGGGTATGTGCTGCTGGGGTGGCTGCTGGCCACGACGAAGCGCGCGCCTTCCAAAGGGCTGTGCGCGGCGGGGTTCCTGGCGGGGCTGTTGGTCACGGCCGGTGGCACCTGGTTTATGACCCGGCGGGCCGGGGAGCTCAACGGCGTGTTTTACCAGTATTTCATGCCCAACGTGGTGCTGATGGCGGCCTGCGCCTTCCTGCTGTTCAAGGGGCTGTGGGCGGGCCGGGAAAGCGGCCGGGTGATCCGGCGGCTGTCCGCGTTGTCCTTTGGGGTGTATCTGGTGCACGAGGTGTTTCTGAGGCTGCTCGAGCCAGTATTTGCCCCGCTGCCCGCGGCGGCGGGCATGCTGCTGCTCTCCCTGGCGGTGCTGGCGCTTTCGCTGGCGGCGGCGTGGCTGCTGTCCCTGATTCCGGGGGTGCGGTTCATCACGCTGGGGGAGCGGAAATAGTTCGGCATTTACTTTTTTGGCGGCTTGTGGTATCCTATAGAAGTTATGGCATGATTTTGTCGGGAACAGCCGGAAAGGACGACCAAATCCAATGAAAAAGCTATGTGCGGGGATATTGAGTATCCTGTTGATTTTCAGCCTGCTGCCTTTGGCGGCCCTGGGGGATGAGACGACCACCACCACAGGCTCCTCCTCCGAATCCAGCGCGCCGGCGGCGGACAGCAAGGTGACCATCGTGGTCAGCGTGGACAAAACGGAGGTGGTGGCCACGGTCAAGGACAAGGACGGCAAGGCGCCGGAAGGGCTCAGCCTCAAGCTGACGGTGGACGGCGTGGAAAAGGAAACCAAGGCCGTGGAGAAGAAAACCCAGGTGATGTTCGACTACACCGTCGCGGTGGGGGACACGGAAATCGTGGTGTCCAGCGACAAGCAGACGGTGGGAGATGTGACCTACGCGGCGGCCAGGGGCAGCAAGACCCTGGAATACACGCCGGAGGAGCTGCTCGGGTTCACTTTTGTGGAGTATGAGCGGACGTTTGACGGGGACACGGGACGTTTTTATGTCCGGTGGAACGAGGAGGAAGCGGGCAGCTGGACCATCAACCGGATTCTGGTGGACGGCGTGGGCTACCGGGCGGAGAGCCTGGGGGGCAACCTGATGGCCGCGCTCATCGACATCCCTCACGGGGCCCACAAGCTGTCCTATGTGTTCGCCGCCGGCGACAAGACGGTGACGCTGCCGGTGGAGAAGCTCGTGCGCACCGGCGAGGTGGACACCAACGTGGATGTGGCGGTGGTGAACAACAAAATCACCGCCACGGTCACCGATTTTTGGGGACAGCCGGTGGCGGGGATGCCCGTCACCCTGACCATGGGGAACACCACCCTGATGACCGTGAACACCAACAGCAAGGGCGTGGCCGCCTTCAACGTGGCGCCGGACGGCAGCGCGGTGACCTGCGCGGCCGGGGGGTTCACCAGCGCCGACGGGGTGATTTACCGGCCGTCCACCGGGGCGCTGGGCACGTCCCAGAGCACCACGGCGGGTACCACCGGGAACGGCACCACCGGGGATAAGCCGGCCACCACGGCCCGGCCCATCACCAAAAAGCCCACCACGACCACGGCGGGCCCCACGACCACGGCCAAGACCTACGCCACCATCACGGGGGCGGGCACCACGGGCGTGGAAGGGGACGACATCGTGCTCGACGCCACCTTCGACACCGGCGTGGTGGATGCGTTCAAGCTGAAAAAAGACGATTTTCTGGGCAAAGCCCGGTTCCTGCTGCCCAAGGCGACCTATCAGGACATCGTGGGGGACAGCAACGGGATTCTCATGATGCAGGTGCGGTCGTCCGCCATCCAGGTGACCGATGCGCAGATAGGCGCCGCCATTGCCAACGTGTCCAAGTTCAGCCTGTACCACGCCGAGAACGTCAAGCGGGTGACGGTGGATATTTCCCTGCTGTTCAACAGCGGCGGCAAGGAAGCGACCATGTCCGCCCTGCCGAACGCCAACTACACCGTGCAGCTGCCGGTGCCCAAGGACATGAAGGACATCAAGCTCATCGCGGTGGCGGCCACCAACGAGGCGGGCATTTCCACCCCGGTAGTGGCCAAGGTGGAAAACGGGTATCTGCGGTTTGACACCCATTATCTGGCCAATTTCACCATTCTGGGCTTCGCCGAGGCGGAGGAGCAGGCGGTCAGCCGGGTGCCCACCCTGGTCATCGTGGCGTTCGTCATCGCCGGCGTGCTGCTTGTGGGCGCGGGGCTGCTGTTCTACTTCTTCGTGCTGCGCGGGCCCAAGGATGACGACGGCGGGGAGCTGCCGCCTCCCGACGGCGGAGAGGGGCCGGACGGCGGCCCTGGCGGAAACGGACCGTCCGGCGGCGCCGGAGGCGATACGATGGAGGACATTTTCAGCGGGGCCGCGATGGATAAGCTGCAGCCGCCGGTGCCCTACACGCCCCCGTCCCAGCCGGACATGGAGGATCTCTACAGCTCCGACAGCCGCCGGCCTCAGCCGCCCGCGCAGCAAGCGCCGGCGCAGGGCGTATCCCTAGGGTCCTTCCAGCAGCGGCCGCAGGCGGGGCAGAACCCGCCGCCGAAGAATCCGCTGGATATCGATTTATAAACGGGCAGAAAACGCCCCCGCTGTCGGAAAACCGACGGCGGGGGCGTAGGTTTGTAAAAGCGATACCGCTGCCTGATTCGCTATAAAAAGCCGGACGCGATTGCGCGTCCGGCTTTTTTCAGGATTTCGTTTTGGAATAGGCGACGCCGCCCTGCGTCAGGCGACGGCGGAGAAGCCGGGTGGGCAGGAAGGAAGCCAAGGGGTCGTTCTTCTGCTCCAGATACAGGTGAGAGGCGCAGTCCGCGCAGGCCACGACCATCATAAAGACGCCGACCAGTTTGGGGGACAGCAGGGGGAAATCCACCATGCCATACATGATAAAGGCCACGACAAATGCGATAATCATCACGCCCATGGAGGAGGATTCGCCCTTCATGGCCAGATGGACGCCGCCGCGCAGCATCTTGAAGCCGATAATCATCATAATAGCCAGGGCGATGACGCCGCCCTCCACCAGAAGCTCCAGCACCAGGTTATGGGTATGCGGCGCGTTCACGCCGCCGGCCATCAGCATATCCCAGCTGTTCTGTATGCCGGGCCCGCGGCCGAAAATCGGCCGCTCGAGAATGCCCTCGATGGAAACGCCCCAGATTTGCCACCGCTGGCTGATAGAGCCGTCGTTGCTGCCGATGGAGAAAAAGCGTTCCATAATGGATTCCGGCACCAGCACCAGCAGGGAGACCGCGCTCATAACGATGAGCAGCAGCTTGCGGTAATTGGCGATGCACAGAACGGCGACGATGCACAGCAGGGCCAGATAGCTGCCCCGCGAGAAGGAGAAGGCGATACCGCCTAGGGCCGCCAGCAGGCAGCAGCGGCAGAGAATCCGGATCCGGCTGCGCCGGCCGCTGAAAGCGTAATAAATCACCAGGGGCAGAACCATGATAAAATATTCCGCCGCGATGTTGGGATTGTTGAAGGTGGTGGATACCCGCATGCCGAAATCGCTCAGGTTCAGCGGCATGGGGAACCACTGATACAACACCTTGTCAATCCAGGCCCAAAACTGCTGAGGAACGCCTCCGAACACCAGGTTCAGGCCGTACTGGAAGCAGGAGATAAGACCGACGATGCCCGCCACCAGAGAGATGCTGAACAAGGCGGTGTCCAGCCGCTGCTTGTTGCACAGCACGGTGGTCATGGACACGTAAATCAAGAACATAATCACCCACATAGACAGGGTGGAGACGCTGTTAAAGGGGTTGGCGGAGTAGAAAACCCCCAGCGCCATGTAGAGCATAAACACCAGCAGCAGCTTGCCCAGCGTGCCGACTGCCAGAGTGCTGCGCCGCTGTTTGGCGTCGCGGGCGGCCGCCCACAGGGAGGCGCCGGCCAGAGGGATGCTGATATATTCTGGAAAAATGGGAATAATAGCAATAAATAAAATCGACAGCAGCCAGGGCTGCCGCAGATGATTGCGTATATCGGTGACCAAGGCTTTCATGGGGTTTCCTCCTTCCTTGGCTTGTATTTTAAAAGGGATCCAAAATATTCCTTTTTGGGCGGTTTTCGAACTATACTGAAGTGTAACATATTCGGCCAGGGGTTGCAATGTTTGTTACAATCCTGTTATTATTTTCGCTCAAAGCACCATTGTGGACAAATACAAAGGGGAACATTTGGAGGAAATGACGGGAAAAGTTACAGGATTGTCTCGTTGTCGAAGAGGGGTGTCGAACGGGGACGGAAAAAGCGGATTGACTTGCGGAAGCGGCGTTTCTATAATAAAGGAAGAAACTGCACAGGCGGGGACAGACTGGTTCTGCGGCGCGGAGGCGGGGATTTCCAGAAAATTGGCGGAAGGAGCGGAGAGTATGCGTTTTAATCGGCATCGCGGGCTGGCGGCCTTCATGGCGGGATGTTTGCTGCTGGCGGGCTGCACGCGGGCGGTTCCGTCGCAGAGCCGCAGTGGGCTGCTGCTGGACACCACGGTGACGATTACCGTATATCATTCCCAGCCCGCCCCCATATTAGACGCATGTTTTCGACAAATTGCGGATTTTGAGCGGCTATTCAGCCGGACGCTGGAGGGCAGCGACGTCTGGAACCTGAATCACGCGCAGGGACAGCCGGTGACGGTGTCCGAGGAGACGGCGCGGCTGCTCCGGCTGGCACTGGATTATGCGGACAAGTCGGATGGGGCGCTGGACGTGACCATCGCGCCGGTCAGCAGCCTGTGGGATTTCAAGGCGGCGGATCCGGCCGTGCCGGCGGCGGAGGAGCTGAAACGGGCCGCGGCCCATGTGAACTGGAAAAATCTGCGGCTTGAAGGGAGGACGGCGCAGCTGCTCGACAAGGAAATGGCGGTCGACCTGGGGGCCGTGGCCAAGGGCTACATCGCCGATCGGCTGGAGGAGAGCCTGCGCGGGCAGGGGGTGACGAGTGCCCTCATCAATCTTGGGGGCAACATCGTGGCCCTGGGGGATAAAAACGGCAAGGCCTGGCAGGTGGGGATTCAGTCCCCCTTCGACGAGGAGGCGCTGGCCGCCACGCTGGAGGTGCGGGACAAAACGGTGGTCACCTCCGGCACCTACGAGCGGAGCTTTCGTAAGAACGGGGTGCTGTATCACCACATTTTGGATCCCAGGACGGGGGAGCCAGTGCGCAACGGGTTGGCCTCTGTGACCATTCTGGCCGACGGTTCCATGATAGCGGACGCGCTGTCCACCGCCTGTTTCGTGTTGGGGGAGACAAAAGGGATGGAACTGATCGCGGCGACGCCGGAGGCGGAGGCGCTGTTTATCCGGGAGGACGGTACGGAGCTGCGATCCGCCGGATTTCCCCAATAAACAGATAGACCGGAGTATCCGCTTGAGAAAACGGCCGGGCGGGAAAATTCCCGCCCGGCCGTTTGTGCGTATTTCGGTTTATTGCAGCAGGGTTTTGCCGTCCATTTCCGCCGGCTGGGGCAGCCCCAGAATTTCCAGCATGGTGGGGGCGATATCTGCCAGACGGCCGCCCTGGCGCAGGGAGCAGTCCCGTCCCACCACGCAGAAGGGCACGGGGAAGGTGGTGTGGGCCGTGAAGGGAGAACCGTCCGGCTCATACATTTTGTCGGCGTTGCCGTGATCGGCGGTGATGAGGGCAGTGCCGCCCATGGCCAGTGTGGCCTCCACCGTCCGGCCCACGCAGGCGTCCACCGCTTCCACCGCGGCCTTGGCCGCGTCGAACACGCCGGTATGGCCCACCATGTCGCAGTTGGCATAGTTGAGAATAATCACGTCATAAGCGCCGGAGCGGATTTTCTCCACTACCGCGTCGCATACCTTGTTCGCGCTCATTTCCGGCTGCATATCGTAGGTGGCGACCTTCGGGGAGTTTATAAGCACCCGATCTTCGCCCGGGTATTCCTTTTCCACGCCGCCGTTGAAGAAGAAGGTCACGTGGGCGTATTTCTCAGTCTCGGCGATGCGCAGCTGGGTCAGGCCCTTGTCGCTGATATACTCGCCGAAGGTGTTGGTCAGGGACTGGGGGCGGAAGGCCACCTGCACGCCGGGCATGGTGGCGTCGTACTGAGTCATGCAGACATAGGTCAGGGGGAACCAGCCGTTTTTCCGCTCAAAGCCGGCAAACTCCTTGTCCACGAAGGTGCGGGTGATTTCCCGGGCGCGATCGGGGCGGAAATTGAAGAAAATCAGGGAATCCCCCGCCTTGACTTTACCCTCCGGCGCGCAGACAACCGGCACGACGAATTCGTCGGTCACGTCGGCGTCATAAGAGGCGGCCATAGCGGCGACCGGGTCGAGGTTCTGCACGCCCTCGCCGTACACCATGGCGGCGTAAGCCTTTTCCACTCGTTCCCAGCGGTTGTCGCGATCCATGGCGTAATACCGGCCCATGACGGTGGCGATCCGGCCCACGCCGATTGCCTTCATTTTGGCCTCGAGCTGCTCGACAAATTCCTTGCCGGAGGTGGGGGGGACATCCCGTCCATCCATCAGGCAGTGGACGAATACCTTTTCCACACCAGCCTTTTTGGCCATGGCCAGCAAGCCGTAGAGGTGCTCGTTATGGCTGTGCACCCCGCCGTCGGACAGGAGGCCCGCCAGGTGCAGGGCGGCCCCCGGTTTTTTGGCGTTGTCCATGGCGTTTTTCAGGGCTTCGTTTTCGAAGAAATCCCCATCCTGAATGGATTTGGTGATGCGGGTCAGCTCCTGATACACCACCCGGCCGGCGCCGATATTGGTGTGGCCGACCTCGCTGTTGCCCATCTGCCCGTCGGGCAGGCCCACGTCCATGCCGGACGCGCCGATGGCGGTGCAGGGGTTCTCCGCGAACAGCTTGGTCAGGTTGGGGGTCTGGGCGGCCTTGATGGCGTTGCCGTAGGTGTCGGGGTTAATGCCGAAGCCATCCATGATGATAAGAGTCAAAGGTTTTTTCATAACCGTGTTCCTTTCATGAGTCGGTGAGTGAAATCAACGCTTGCCGACGGACAGCAGGCCCGCCAGCTTGGAGAAGGGCATGGTCTGGATCCAGATATGCCCGGGGCCGGTCACTTTGGTGTTGAACAGCCCCTCGCCGCCCAGCATCATATTCTTGACGCCCTTGACCATTTCCACGTCCAGGGACACGGTGTCGGTCATGGCGGCCAGATGGCCGGTGTCTATATATAAGGATTGCCCCGGCAGCAGATCATATTCCACCACGTGGCCGTCGATTTCCAAAAACGCCATGCCCTGGCCGGACAGGCGCTGCATGATGAAGCCCTCGCCGCCGAAGAAGCCGGCGCCGATTTTCCGGGTGAAATGGGTGTTCAGCTGCACCCCGATTTCCGCCGCCAGAAAAGCGGATTTCTGAACGATGATGCTGTACGAGGGGTTGATATTCAGCGGGATGATGCGGCCCGGGAAGGAGGAGGCAAAGGCGATCATCCCCTCGCCGCCGCGGCAGGTGTAATAGTTCATGAACATGGATTCGCCGCTGAAGGCCCGGCCGAAGGCTTTTCCCAGGCCGCCCTCCATGGAGGTGGACATTTCTATATTGGGGGTCATCCAGCTCATGGCGCCCTTTTCGGTGAGCATTCGCTCTCCGTCCTGCAGGGTGCAGATCGCCACTGGCAAATTGTCGCCTTCAATCGCATAACGCACCGAGACACCCTCCTTCGTCGATAAAAAGGGGGACGGGCCTGCACCCATCCCCCTCGGTGTGGATTATTTCGCCGCGGAGACGATAGCCGCAAAGTCCGCGGGCTTCAGGGAAGCGCCGCCGATGAGGCCGCCGTCCACGTCGGGCTGCGCGAGCAGCTCGGCCGCGTTGCCCGCGTTCATGGAACCGCCGTACTGGATGACCAGATCGTCGGCGATTTCCCAGCTGTACAGCTGGGCGACCGTGTCGCGGATAAGGGCGCAGACCTCGTTCGCCTGGGCCGCGGTAGCGGTGCGGCCGGTGCCGATGGCCCAGACGGGCTCATACGCGATGATGACGCGGGCCAGCTCCTCGGCGGAGACGCCGCCCAGGGCGATTTTGGTCTGCATGGCCACCACCTCGCCGGTGACGCCCTGCTCCCGCTGCTCCAGGTATTCGCCCACGCAGAGAATGACGGTCAGGCCGGCATCCAGGGCGGCGCGCACCCGCTTCTGCACGGTGACGTCGGTGTCGCCGAAATACGTGCGGCGCTCGCTGTGGCCGAGGATCACGTAGCCCACTTCCATGGCCTTGAGCATCTCAGCGGAAACCTCGCCGGTGAAGGCACCGGATTTCTCCCAGTGGCAGTTCTGCGCGGCGACGCCGATAGCCGTGCCCTTGGTGGCCTCCAGGGCGGCGGGCAGATCGACGAAGGGCACGCCCACGACGACGTCGCAGGAAGCGCCGGCGACCAGGGGCTTCAAATCGTTGATGAGCGCGGTGGCCTCGGCGGGGGTCTTGTTCATTTTCCAGTTGCCCGCAATGACATATTTACGCATAGTGGACCATCCTTTTCATTTACTGTCTGCCCGTCTTATTTATCGTTGAGGCAGGCGATGCCGGGCAGCTCCAGGCCTTCCAGGAATTCCAAGGAAGCGCCGCCGCCGGTGGAAATATGGGTCATCTTATCGGCGAAGCCCAGCTGCTCCACGGCTGCCGCGGAATCGCCGCCGCCGATGATGGAGATGGCCTGGCTGTCGGCGATGGCCTTGGCCACCGCGATGGTGCCGCCCGCGAAGGGCGCCATTTCGAACACGCCCATCGGGCCGTTCCAGATGACGGTGCCGGCGTCCTTCACCGCGTCGGCAAACAGCGCCTGGGTCTTGGGACCGATGTCCAGGCCCATCCAGCCGTCGTCGATATCCCCTTCGAACACCTTGGTGTTGGCGCCTACGTCGAACGCGTCGGCCGCGATGTTGTCCACGGGCAGGAGGAATTTCACGCCCTTGGCCTCGGCCTTGGCCAGGATTTCCTTGGCCAGTTCCACTTTGTCAGCCTCGAACTTGGAGTCGCCGATTTTATTGCCCATGGCCGCTTTAAAGGTGTAGGCCATGGCGCCGCCGATGATCAGGGTGTCCACCTTGTCGATGAGGTTGGTGATGACGCCGATTTTATCGGACACCTTCGCGCCGCCGAGGATAGCCACGAAGGGACGCTTCGGATCGGCCAGGGCGCCGCCCATGACCTTGATTTCCTTCTGAATGAGATAGCCGCAGACGGCGGGCAGATAATCGGCAACGCCGGCGGTGGAAGCGTGGGCCCGGTGGGCGGTGCCGAACGCGTCGTTGACATAAATGTCCGCCAGGGAGGCGAGGGCTTTGGCAAAATCGGGATCGTTCTTGGTTTCCTCTTTAAAGAAGCGGACGTTCTCGATGACCAGGATTTCGCCCGGCCGCAGGGCGGCGGCCAGGGAATGGGCCTCGTCGCCGATGATATCGGTGGTGAACTTAACCTCTTTGCCCATCAGCTCGGACAGCCGTTTGGCCACCGGGGCGAGAGTGCATTTCTTTTTGGATTCCTCATCCTTCGGCCGGCCCAGGTGGGAGCAGAGGATGACGGCCGCGCCGTGATCGGCCAGATACCGGATGGTGGGAATGGATTCACGGATACGCTTGTCGTCGGTGATGACGCCGTCGGCCAGCGGCACGTTGAAGTCGCAGCGCACCAGCACTTTTTTGCCGCTGACGTCGATGTCTTCAATGGTCTTTTTATTGAGGTAGTTCATGCATGACATCCTTTCCTGTCGTTCCATCTCATTTTGTTAAAATGTAAACGAGCTTTCCAATCCCTTATTTTAAAGGATTCCGGAGGGTTTTGCAATACCTGAGCCGAAAAAGTTTACATTTCCTGCCGGTCAGAAATTGTTCAAATGGCTTGAAATGCGAAAGGTGGGGGAGGGGGCGCAAACGGCGGGCGCCGTTTGCGTAAAATTCGGGCTTGCATGCGGCCGGGGATTGTGCTATTCTGAAAGCAAATTTGGGCATCAGGGAGGTATTTGAAATTATGAAGGTATTGTTTCAGGGCGACAGCATTACCGACGCGGGCCGGGATTATGCGGATCCCCATCATCTGGGCGACGGGTATCCGAAATACGCGGCCGAGGCGATCCGGGAAAGGTTCCCGGACGAGACGTTCGAATTCATCAACCTGGGCATCAGCGGCAACCGCACCACCGATTTGCTGGAGCGGTGGCAGAAGGACTGCATCGCGGTGCAGCCCGACGTGCTCTCGATTCTCATCGGCATCAACGACACCTGGCGGCGGTATGACTCCAACCTCCCCATGACGGTGGAGGAGTACGAGGCCAACTACCGCCGGCTGGTGCAGGATGTGAAGGAAAATACCAAGGCGAAGCTGCTGCTGCTGGAGCCGTTCCTGCTGCACGCGGATCCGGCCAAGGAGTGCTTCCGGGAGGACTTGGATCCGAAGATCCTGGCGGCCCGCCGGGTGGCGCGGGATTATGCCGACATGTTCCTGCCGCTGGACGGCCTGCTGGCCGCCGCGTCGGTGATCGAGGAGCCGTCCCACTGGTCGGGGGACGGGGTGCACCCGAACGAGGCGGGATCGCGGCTGATTGGCCGGTATTATGCCGAGGCCTTCGCCGCCATGCTGGGAAAATAAACAAGACGAGGGCGGCACAGCGGCGGGCTGTGCCGCCTTTTGGTTTGGAGCGCGGCAAATGACCGAAGAAGGCGCGGCCAGCACGGGCGTATTTTGTGAAAATTTGGGCTATTTTCATCCGCCGGCGCGCATGCTATACTAGCAAAAGCGGCGAGGAGGTGTGCGCACTATGGTAAAAGATTTGACGACGGGCAGCCCGGCGAGGCTGATTATCGGGTTTTCCCTGCCCCTGCTGGCAGGAAATCTGTTTCAGCAGTTTTACAGCATGGCCGACACCATCGTGGTGGGGCGCAGCATCGGGGTGGACGCCCTGGCGGCGGTGGGCTCCACGGGGGCCATTTCCTTTTTGGTTTTGGGGTTTGTTATCGGCCTGACCGGCGGCTTTTCGGTGGTCGTGGCCCAGAAATTCGGCGCGGGGGACGAGCGGGAGGTGCGCCGGGCCGTCGCCATGTCGGTCTATCTCAGCGTGCTGCTCACCATCGTGCTGACGGCGGTGAGCGTGCTGTGCACCCGGCCGCTGCTGAATTTTATGCAGACGCCGGCCAACATTTACGAAGACGCCTATGCGTATATCGTGGTGATCTTCGCGGGGACGGGAGCCACCATTTTCTACAACCTGCTGTCCGGCGTCCTGCGGGCTCTGGGGGACAGCCGAACGCCGCTGTATTTCCTGATTTTGTCCTCCGTCATCAATGTGGCGCTGGATCTGGTGTTCATCCTGGTGTTTGGTATGGGGGTGGCGGGGGCGGCCTATGCCACGGTGGCGGCGCAGGTGCTTTCCGGCCTGCTGTGTCTGCTGTATATGGCGAAAAAGTTCCCTATTCTCCGGTTTCATAAAAGCGACTGGGTCTGGAACGGCCGGCTGGTGGTTCATCATCTGCGGCTGGGCCTGCCTATGGCGTTTCAGTTTTCCGTGACCGCCATCGGGGTTATGATTCTGCAGGGGGCCATCAACGGCTTCGGCTCCTCCGTGGTGGCGGGGTACACGGCCGCCTCCAAGGTTGAGCAGCTGACCACCCAGCCCATGATGACCTTCGGTATCACCATGGCCACCTACGGGGGCCAGAACCTGGGGGCCGGCCGGCTCGATCGCATCCGGCAGGGCACCCGCCGGTGCGTGGAGATTTCCACGGTGGTGAATCTGGCCTGTGCTGCCCTGGTGGCGTTCCTTGGCAAATACCTGGTGCGGCTGTTCCTGTCCAGCGACAACGCCGAAGAGCTGGCGGCGGCCACCGACGCGGCTATCCAATATATGAACACCATCGCGGTGTTTTTTGTGGTGCTGGGCCTGCTGTTCATTTTCCGCAACGTGCTGCAGGGGGTGGGCAGCACGCTCGTGCCTCTGCTGGCCGGGTTCATTGAGCTGATTCTGCGCACGGCGGTGGTGTTCACCCTGCCCCGTTACATCGGATACACCGGGGTCTGCCTGGCCAACCCCGTGGCCTGGATCGGCGCGACCATCCCGCTTGTCATCGCGTATCTGTTCGTCATGCGGCGCATGGAGCGGCGCCAGCGGGCGGAGGCGACGATGTCGGAACATCTATAATATAGGTAAAAGAACAAAAGGCCCGCGTCGAAAAAACGACGCGGGCCTTGGTTATGGCTCTTGCCGGACAAGATAGCTGTTGCCCTCGGGATCCTGAAAGGTGAACATGGTGCCGTAGGGCATTTGCTGCAGGCTGCCCACCGCCACGTCGTCGGCCTTCATCTGCTCATAGGTACGTTCCGCGTTGTCGGTACTGAGAATGACGGACGGATGGCCGACGCAGACGGTGGCATTCTGCTGCTGCATCAGCGCCTTGTCGTAAAGGACGAAGCTGGTCGGAGACGCGTCCGACGGCGCCACCTCCAGCCAGCGGACCGGCCCCATGCGGTGATCCGCCCGTTTGACGAAATGGCACTGCTCGGTCCAGAAGCGCAGCGCGGCCTCCGGATCGTGCACATACAGGGTGATTTTACGAATAGCATCCAACATAACAAGATAATCCCCTTTCCTGCGGATAGTGTTTCCGCAGGAAAGGGGATTATCCTTTGACAGCTATTCGGCCGCTTCCTTTTTCGATTTTTCCTTTTTGGTTTCCTTCGGCTCCTCCTGCTTGAGGCAGCTGAGGATACGGGCCGCGGCGGTGCGGCGGGCGTTGGCCTCCACCGCCAGCTCCATGGCCATGCGATAGAGGCTTTCCTCCGACTGATCGGGCATCTCCCGGATGCGTTCCACCACGCCGCCGAGGGCCCGCAGCTCCATAGCGGAAAAATCCGGATACAGGGTTTCCACGCGGTTTTCCGCATCGAGTCCGTGCATAGTTTCCTGGATCTCCGGCAAAGATAATACCGATTTGAGCATGCAGATCATGGTTAGCATGGCCAGGTGATCCCGGGAGTATTTTTTCTGGGAGGGGCGGGGCAGCACGCCGCCTTTGACGTAGTTGTTGATCATACTGGAGGTCAGCAGCCGTTCTTCCCCCACCTGGAACAGCTCGAGCTGTTTGCCCATCAGGGTGATGACCTGATCCATATACAGATCCAGCTCCGGCAGCCGCTCCCAGGGCGTGGGATCGAAATCGTGAACGGCGGCCACCCAGTCGTTGAGTTTTTGAATCGATTCGTCCATTGTCGTTCTGCCTTTCTCAAAGGGTTAAAGGCCGGGGGAATCCCCCGCGGGGCCGCTTACCGGCCTATACAGCTTGCTCCGCATACGGCCAGAATATGACTCAAGTATAACATATTTGTAAATTCCTTGCAAGACGGCAAAATACCACTTGACAAAATGACAAAAATGAAATAAACTAGTTTTATAAACCAGATAACATAATGTTAATAAATTGTTAACGCGATTTTCGACAGGAAGGTTGTGGAGCGGTATGAAGCTCGTTCAGTCCATCGGCGTATGGGGAGACAGTGTGATGAAGGGCGTCGTGTATGACGAGAATAAATCGAAATACACGCTGCTCAGCGAAAATGGGGCGGACAAAGCGTCCCGTAAGCTGGGGCTGCGGCTGTTCAACCGCTCCCGCATGGGATGCACGGTGACCAAAGGGCTGCAGCTGCTCAAGAAGGATCTGCAGCGGCCGGAGGCGGCCTGCGACGCGGCGCTTATCGAGTTCGGGGGCAACGACTGCGATTACGATTGGGCCCAGGTGGCGGCCCATCCGGAGCAGGACCATCAGCCGAAAACGCCCCTGCCCCTGTTTATCGCCCAGCTGCGGGACATGATCGATCTGGTCAGGCAGAAGGGGATGCAGCCGGTGATGATGACGCTGCCGCCCCTGCACGCCCAGCGGTATTTCGATTTCTTCACCCGAAACGGCCTGTCGGGGGACAGCATCCTGCGCTGGCTGGGAGATGTGCAGCATATCTATCGCTGGCATGAGCGGTACAACGCCGCCGTCATGCGGGTGGCGCAGGAATGCGGCTGCCCGCTGGCCGACGTGCGGGACGCGTTTTTGGCCGAGCGGGATTACGGCGATCTGCTGTGCGCCGACGGCATCCATCCCAACGCCAAGGGCCACGCCCTGATGGAAAGCGTGCTGGAAGGGTTCGGCTATTCCTTCCGGCGGGACGGAATCTTGGCGGTATAAGAAGGTTCTTCCTCTTTTTTATCGGTATAGTTAACACGCCTTTTACAGACACTTCTGTAGAAGGCGTGTTTTTTACGTTTTTTAAAGCAAACCTAAATTTCGGTTAACATCCGCCTAACATAGCGGCGGTAAGATGACGACGTACTAAAGGAATGACAAACAACGGAGGAGAACGATGATGAAAAAGATTCTTGGCGCGGTGGCTGCGGCCGCCCTGATCACCACGGTGTTCGCCGGATGCAGTACCGGTGAGGTCGGCGGCACCACCTCGTCCAAAGCCGACGGCTCTTCGGAAACCAAGCTGACCGGCACCCTGACCATGGCGGGCTCCACCTCCATGACCGATGTCTGCACCGCCCTGAACGAAGCGTTTATGAAGAAGAATTCCGGTGTGAAGGTGGTCCTCAACGGCGGCGGCTCCGGCGCGGCCATCACGGCGCTGGGCGACGGCTCCGCCCAGGTGGGCAACCTGTCCCGGGCCGTCAAGGACAGCGAGAACGCGGACGGCAAATACGAGGCCATCACCATCGCCCTGGACGGCATCGCCGTGGTGGTGGGCAAGGACAACGCGGTTGCCGACCTGACCACCGAGCAGCTGGCGAAAATCTTCAAGAAGGAGATCACCAACTGGAAGGACGTGGGCGGCAAGGATGCGGCCATCAGCGTCATCGGCCGGGAATCCGGCTCCGGCACCCGGGACGGGTTCGAGGACATCGTCAAGGTCAAGGACGCCTGCCAGTATGACGTCACTCTCAACAGCACCGGCGCGGTGGTCTCCAAGGTCATGTCCGACGCGAACGCCATCGGCTATGTGTCCTACTCCGCGGTCAGCGATGAAATCAAAGCCCTGAAGGTCGGCGGCGTGGAAATCAACGACGACAATATCGCGGACAAATCCTATGCACTCCAGCGGCCCTTCGTCCATGCCTATCTGAAAAACACCGACAATGAGCTGGTGCAGGCGTATCTGCAGTTCCTGCAGACCGACGAGGCCCAGAACATCATGAAGAAGGATAAGCTGATTCCGCAGGAATTCTGGAAATAAAAACGCACGGCGATAACAGCGCCGACAGCAAGTCTCGCCGCGGGGAGGAATCCCTGCGGCGGGACTTGCGGCGGATGGAAAGGCATGGTCAAACGTATGGAAGCGACAATTCCAAAACCTGCGGTCCGGCAGGCGATGAGCAATGAGGACGCCCGACGCCGCCGGCTGCTGCAGCGCCGGGTGTGCGCTGTCGTGCTGGCGGGCGTCTCGGCGCTGCTGATCGCGCTGTTCTTCCTGCCCTATGTGACCTTTGAACTCAGCAAGGTGACCTACCAGTTCACCTCGCTGCAGCTGGTCACCAGCTTCATGACCGTGAAAGGCACGGCGGTCTCCATGTCCCTGATCACCAAGGCGGCGGCTGTGCTGCCTCTGCTGCTGGCGGCGGCAGGGGGCGTTCTGATATGGCTGCGCAAGCCGGTGGCGGCGGCGGTCTGCTACATCCTCGTCGCCCTGTGCGCCCTGACGGCCATGATGTCGATTAACGCCATGTCCAGCCAGTTCGTGGATATCGGGGTGGGCAGCATTCATATCGGCTTTCACTTCCCCCTGGCCGTCCAGCTGGGGGCGGGGATCCTGGCCGCCATGCTGGCCATGTGGACAAAAGGCGGGGAAAAGCTGGCCGAATCGGTGTTTCTGGTGTTCGCCTGCATGTCGGTGGGGTCGGTGGCCATCATCACCATCTACATGATCACCGTGGGCGCGCCGGCCATCGGGGAAATCGGGCTGGGGAATTTCCTGTTCGGCACCGAATGGAGCCCCGGATCCGGCAAATACGGCATCTGGCACATGATCCTGGCCTCCTTCGCCGGGATGTTCGGCGCGATTGTTATCGGGGTGCCCATCGGCCTGCTGACCGCCGTGTTCCTGGCCGAGCTGGCGCCCCGCCGGCTGGCCAATCTGGTGCGTCCGGCCATTGAGCTGCTGGCCGGCATTCCGTCGGTCATCTACGGCTTTTTCGGTATGATGGTGCTGGTGCCTTTCCTGCGCCGCGTTTTTCCCGGCACGGTGGGGGACAGCCTGCTGGCCATGATTCTCATCCTGGCGGTGATGGTGCTTCCCACCATCATCAGCGTGTCGGAAACCGCCCTGCGGGCCGTGCCGGTCGCGTATAAAGAGGCGTCCCTGGCCCTCGGCAACACCCATATCGGCACCATTTTCAAGGTGATGGTGCCGGCGGCGAAATCGGGTATCCTGGCCGGGGTGATCCTCGGGGTGGGCCGCGCCATCGGCGAGGCCATGGCGGTGGTCATGGTCTGCGGAAACATGGCGAATTTCCCCAAGCTTTTGGGCACCGTGCGCCCTCTGACCACCGGCATCGTGCTGGAGATGGGCTATTCCTCCGGCCTGCACCGGCAGGCGCTTTTCAGCATCGGTCTGGTGCTGTTTGTCTTTATTATGATCGTCAACATTTCCTTTACCATAGTTTCCAGGCGGGGGGTGAAAATCGATGGCAAAGAGTGAGACAGGCGGGACGCTGTCCCTGTACCGCAAAACGCGCCGGCCGGGCGACAAGGCGCTGGCCTTCTGCATCTATCTGGCGGCGGCGCTGACGGTCTGTATCCTGGTGGGCATTATCGGATACATTCTGGTCAAGGGCGTGCCTCACATCTCCTGGTCCTTCCTGTCTACCTCCTTTTCGGCGCTGGACGAGGGGCGAAACGGGATTCTGCCCATGATCATCAACACCTTGTATATCGTGGTGATCACCCTGCTCATCGTCACCCCCATCGGCATCGCCTCCGCCATCTATCTGACCCAGTACGCCCGGCAGGGCAAGCTGGTGAAAACCATCCGCTTCACCACGGAGGTGCTCTCCGGCGTGCCCTCCATCGTGTTCGGCCTGTTCGGCTACACGGTGTTCTGCGTGATGATGGGCATGGGTTACTCGATACTGGCCGGCTGTCTGACCATGACCATCTGCATCCTGCCCACCATCGTGCGTACCACCGAGGAATCCCTGCTGGCCGTTCCCGAAAGCTACAAGGAGGGCGCCCTGGCGCTGGGAGCGGGGAAGACGCGGGTGGTGCTGGGCATGGTGCTCCCCTGCGCCATGCCGGGCATCCTGACGGCTGTCATCCTGGGCATGGGCCGCATCGTCGGCGAGTCGGCCGCCCTGCTGTTTACCTCGGGCATCGCCACCAACATGCCGGACGGCGTGCTGTCTCACGTGATGAGCAGCGGACGCACCCTGACGCTTCACCTCTACCAAACCGCCACCGAGGCCACCGATCCCGCGGCGTTCCAGATAGCCTACGCCACGGCGGCGGTGCTGCTGATTCTGGTGTTCATACTCAACCGGCTGGCAGGCCTTCTGTCCCGGGTACTCAGGAAAGGATAAGCCGCCTATGAAAACGAAAATCGCGCTGGACAGCCTGCATCTCTTTTACGGGGATTTCCAGGCGCTCAAGGGCATCACCATGGATATTGCCGAGAACCAAATCACCGCGTTCATCGGCCCCTCCGGCTGCGGCAAGTCCACCTGCATCAAAACCCTCAACCGGATGAACGATCTGGTGGCGGGCTGCCGGATCACCGGCAAGGTGAGCATCGACGGGGAGGACATCTACGATCCCCGCACCGACGTCACCCTGCTGCGCAAGCGGGCGGGCATGGTGTTCCAGAAGCCCAACCCCTTCCCCATGAGCATCTACGACAACATCGCCTACGGGCCCCGGGTGCACGGGGTGCGGAATAAGCGTCAGCTCGATGAGGTGGTGGAAAAATCCCTGCGGGGCGCGGCCCTGTGGGATGAGGTGAAGGATCGATTGAAAAGCTCGGCCCTGGGCATGTCCGGCGGGCAGCAGCAGCGGCTGTGCATCGCGAGGGCCTTGGCCGTGGAGCCGGACATCCTGCTCATGGACGAGCCGACCTCCGCTCTGGACCCGATTTCCACCCTGAAGGTCGAGGATCTCATGCAGGAGCTGAAAAAATCCTACACGGTGGTCATCGTCACCCACAACATGCAGCAGGCCGGCCGCATCGCGGATAAAACCGCCTTTTTTCTGATGGGCGAGCTGGTGGAGTTCGACGACACCGTGACCATGTTCAACACCCCCCGGGACAAGCGCACCGAGGATTACATCACCGGCCGGTTCGGCTGACAGAGGAAAGGACGATTCAACCCATGCCGAGAAATGTATTCGACGAGGAGCTGGCGCGGCTGAACGCCGATCTGGCCGAGATGGGCCGGCGCATCGACAGCATCATGCAGGGCACCATCCGCACCCTGAAAAATATGGACGTGGCCATGGCCAAGAGCATTTTTCAGAAGGACGTCGAGATCAACACCATGGAAAAAAGCATCGAGCAGAGCTGTATGAACCTGCTGGCCCTGCAGCAGCCCCTGGCCCGGGATCTGCGGGTGATCACCGCCACCCTGAAGGTCATTACCGACATGGAGCGGATTTCCGACCAGTGCGCGGACATCTGCGAAATTCTCGCCACGGTGGCGGGAATATCGGTCATGAATACCTCCCCGCGGATGATTCAGATGTTCGAGAAGGCCCGGGAAATGGTCGCCGGGGCGGTGGATGCCTATATCCGCCGGGACAGCGGAGCGGCCGCGGCCATCTGCGAAGCGGACGATGAAGTCGACGCCCTGTTTTCCTCCACGGTGCTGGAGTTGTGCAGCCAGATTTCCCGGGACAGCGCCGCCGTGCCGGAGCATGTGGATTTCATGTTCATCGCCAAATATATCGAACGCATGGCGGATCACGCCACCAATATCGCGGAATGGGCGATTTTCATCGACACCGGCGTGCATCCCAACCTCAACGATACCCAGGCCGGCAAGTAACCGGTAGACAAGGGCGATGATTGCCGGTATAATGGAAAAACAAGGGCGTCCGTCCCGGGGACGGACGATGGAAAGGCTGGTCGAACCTATGGCATTGGTCTATATCGTGGACGATGAACCCCACATCCGGCGGCTGGCGGCCATCGGGCTGAAGGATGCCGGCTTCGAAACGGCGGAATTTTCCGACGGGTCGGTTCTGCTTCACGCGGTGCAGCAAAAGCAGCCCGACGCCGTGCTGCTGGACTGGATGATGCCGGGGCAGGACGGTCTCGCGGTGCTGCGCGCCATGCGGGAGAATTCGGTCACCCGGCCGATCCCGATTATCATGATGACCGCCCGGGCCGACGAGGTGGATCGGGTGCTTGGGCTGGAGCTGGGAGCGGACGATTACGTCACCAAGCCGTTCAGCGTCAAGGAGCTGGCCGCCCGGGTGCGGGCCGTCATCCGGCGGCAGGAATACCTGGCCGCACCGGACAGCCAGACGCTGACCGTCTGCGGTATCTCCATCGACGCGTCCCGCCGCCATGTTCTTAAGAACGGGGAACCGGTGGAACTGACCCAGCGGGAGTTCGATCTGCTGTACACCCTGATGAAAACCCCCGGACGGGTCTACACCCGGGAGATGCTGCTGGACACCGTATGGAAGGTGGACTTTTTCGGTGACACCCGGACGGTGGACGTGCATGTCCGGTATCTGCGGCAGAAGCTGGAGGACGAACCGGATCACCCCAAACGGATTCTCACGGTGCGGGGCGTCGGCTACCGCTTCGCCGAGGAAGAATCTTGATGCCCCGCCCCCGACGCACTGCGCCCGGGGGCCTGTTTGTTTGAAGGAGGGAAATTGGCATGCGCAAGCGGTTTTTCCGGGCCGCCACCCTGTCCATCGCCGTGGGACTGGTCATCGCTTTCCTGTTCGCCGTGCCGCTGATGGAGCAGATTTATACCGATGAAACCCAGCAGAGACTGGAAACCGCCCTGTCCCTGGCCGAGGGCTATGCGACGGCGGACGGCTATCAGGCGCTGGCCGAGCGAGTCGGCAGCCGGGCGGAGGGGCTGCGGTTTTCAGTCATCGGGCTGGACGGCGCCGTGCTGGGGGACAGCATGGCCGATCCCGCCCGGATGGGCAATCACAGCGAGCGGCCGGAGGTTTCTCACGCCCTGGCCACGGGAGCCGGCCGGGATATCCGGAGAAGCGAGACCACCGGCGAGCGGCAGATGTACGTGGCCCGGAAGGTGACCGCCGGCAGCGGAGAGACGATGATTTACCGCACCGCCCTGCCGCTGACCCAGTTCGGCAATGTGCCGCTGATGCTGTGGGGCTGCGCGGCCATCGGCATCTTCATGGGGCTGATTGTGGCGCTGTTCAGTGCCAATTATTCCGCCGGCCGGGTGGTGGAACCGCTGCAGGAGCTGACCAAAGCCGCCCGATCCATCTCGGCGGGGGACATCCCCGTCCGGGTGGAGAACGCCCCGGACGAAATGGGCGAGCTGTCCGGCGCTTTTAACCGCATGTCGGAACGGCTGGCCGCCGCCTATCAAAAGCTGGAGCAGAGCAACAGCCAGCTCGCCGGCATCCTGCAGGGGATGAACGACGGGGTCGTGGCCGTGGACGGGCAGGGGCGCATCGCCCTGATGACCGATCGGGCCCGGGAGCTGCTGGGCTCCTATGCCGGCGTTTCCCGCCGCCTGGCCGACTGCGGCACCCATTATCTGGCTGTGCAGGCCATGCTGGATAGGGTGATGGCCGGGGAGAAGCCGTTCACCGAAACCCTGACCCTGGCGGCCCCGACCGAGCGGATACTGGAAATTTACGCCGCCCGGGTGGAGGGGGACGCCTCCGGGGGAGCGCTGGCGGTGATTTCCGACGTGACCCGGCTGCGTAAGCTGGAGATCATGCGCAGCGAGTTTGTGGCCAATGTCACCCACGAGCTGAAGACGCCGCTGACCTCCATCCGCGGGTATATCGAGCTGCTCAAATCGGAGGAGCGGGATCGGCAGACCGCCCTGTCCTTCTATGAAATCATCGAAATCGAGGCGGAGCGGCTGCAGAAGCTGACCGACGATTTGCTGCAGCTGTCCGACATCGAGCATGGCGGCGGCGAGGCGGAGGTCGTCCCCGTCCCCCTGGAGGAGGTGGTGGATCGAGTGATCGCCACCCTGCGGCCCGAGGCGGAAGCCCGGAACATCGCCCTGCATCCCTTCATCGAGCCGGGGCTCCAGGTCTGCGCCCAGTCCGGCCGGCTGTATCAGCTGATCAAAAACCTGATGGAAAACGCCGTGAAATACAACCGGGACGGCGGGGCCGTCAACCTGTCCGCCGCTGTGGAGCGGGGGGTGGCGGTTATCCGGGTGCACGACACCGGCATCGGTATTCCGCCGGAGCACCTGGAGCGGATTTTTGAACGCTTCTACCGGGTGGACAAGGGCCGCTCCCGGGAGCTGGGAGGCACCGGGCTTGGGCTGTCCATCGTCAAACATATCGTCAGCCTCTACGGCGGCGACGTGAGGGTGGACAGCGCTGTCGGCGTCGGCACCACCTTCACGGTCCGTCTGCCCTGCCGGTAAACGGCGTCACGCAGGCCCCGGATCCCGCGGCTGCAGGGAACCGGGGCCTTTTTGCCGGAATTTCCTCCAAACTGGGGAGGCGGGCCGCTGGAAATTGCACAATTGCGCTATACACCTTGCAAAACGGCGAATGGTGCGGTATAATAACCTCACGCCGTAAGCGGAAATCCAAGATTTCCGACGGCTGGGAGAACATGGAACCACTCCGGAACGGACAAAGCCGTTCCGGACTAAGGAGGGCGGCGCTCCGCGCGCCGCTTTGTGGTATAATACAAAAAATGAGGCCGGCCGCTTGAAAACGCCAATTGGCTCTTGCAATCCCCCGGTCTCTTCGCGTATAATAAAAGAACCGATGCCGCGCGGCCGGAGGGGCGGCGCGCAACAGAAGATTTGGAGGGTATTGTATGAAAAAAACGAAGCTTTTATCGTTTGTTTTGGCGGCAGCCATGCTGGCGATCCCGTTGGCCGGTTGCTCCCAGGACGAGGGCGCAGACGGCGGCAAGGAGACAATCAAAATCGGCGGCCTGGCGCCTCTGAGCGGCGATGTGTCCCAGTATGGCGTCGCCGTGAACAACGCGGTGAAGATGGCTGTGGAGGACATCAATGCCAAGGGCGGCATTCTCGGCGGCCGTAAAATCGAGTACATTGTCACCGACGAGAAGGGCGATTCTACCGAAGCGGTCAATGCGTACAACGCCCTGATGGATCAGGAAATCGTGGCCCTCATCGGCGACGTAACCTCCAAGCCCTGCAAGGCCGTGGCGGCCAAGGCGGCGGCGGACAATATGCCTATGCTGACCCCCTCCGGCACCGACGCCGATATCACCAAGGCCGGGAAAAACGTGTTCCGCGCCTGCTTCATCGATCCGTATCAGGGCCAGCTGATGGCCAACTACGCGGCCAAAAAGCTGAACGCCAAGACCGCCGCCATCCTGTACGACAGCGGCGATCCTTATTCCACCGGCATTGCCGATGCTTTTGAGGAAGCGGCCAAAAAGGAAGGCATGGAAGTCACCAACAAGGAGGGCTATGCCTCCAAGAGCACCGACTTCAAGACCCAGCTCACCAAAATCAAGGGCAAAAACCCCGACGTGCTGCTGATCCCCGTGTATTACGGCGACGTGGCGCTGATTGTCGACCAGATTCAGCAGCAGGGCATCACCTCCAAGCTGCTGGGTGCCGACGGCTGGGACGGCGTGGCCAGCGAGGTGGCCAAGAAATCCGACGATATCAAAAAGCTGCTGAACAACGCCTATTTCTGCAGCCAGTATTCGGCTTCTTCCACAGATCCGGATCTCCAGGCGTTTTTGACCAAGTATAAAGAGAAAAACGGCAAGGAAGCCAACATGTTCGCCGTTCTGGGCTACGACTCCATGCAGATCATGGCCGCGGCCATCGATAAGGCCGGCTCCACCGATTCGGACAAAATCATCGAGGCGCTGAAGGCCACCGAGTACAAGGGCCTGACCGGCACCACGAAATTTGATGATCAGCGCAACCCGGTGCGGGAAGCGGTTATCACCAGCTTTGATAACGGCGCCTATAAGGTGATTGAAAGCTATTCGATGCAGTAACGGCAGGAAACCGCCAAACGGAAGGGTCTTTTGCACAATGCGAATATACGAGAGACCGAGAAAAAGCGCGGTTTTGCGTCTGCAAAGGCGCAAAATATGGACCATGCTCCATGTGCCCACCGGCATAACGCTCGCGTTATGCCCGCGGTTTTTCAGGGGTGCTGCAAAATTTGTTGTTTTGCAGCACCCCCTTTCCGGTTGTATAGGGGCGGCGAGTATGATTGGAAGTTGGAAGGTGCGGCAATGAATTTTATCACACAGTTGCTAAACGGCCTGGGATTGGGCAGTATATACGCGCTGGTGGCATTGGGATACAGCATGGTGTACGGCATCGTACAGCTGATAAACTTTGCCCATGGCGACATCATCATGGTGGGCGGCTATATGGTCTACCTGGCCATGGCGACGGCGGGACTGCCCATTTGGCTGGCCCTTCCCTTCTCCATCCTGGTCTGTGCGCTGGCGGGGCTCATCATTCAGCGAGTGGCCTACCGCCGGCTGCTGGTACATAACGCGGCGCGGATCTCCCTGCTGATTACCGCCCTGGGGGTCAGCATTTTCCTGCAGAATCTGTTTATGCTGCTCTTTACCCCCGACCCCAAGACCATGCCCACCCTGTTCGGCGCACGGCCGGTGGATTTCGGCGGCATCACCTTGACGTCGGACACCCTGATCAACATCGTGGTGTCGGTGCTGCTGATGGTCGGGCTGCAGCTGCTGGTCCGCAAGACCAAAATCGGCAAGGCCATGCAGGCCACCTCCGAGGACACCGGCGCGGCCAAGCTGATGGGCATCAACACCAATTCTGTGGTGGCCTTCACCTTTGCCATCGGCTCCGCCCTGGCGGCGGTGGGCGCCATTCTGTACTGTAACTCCTACCCGCAGATTAAGCCCGACATGGGCAACCTGCTGGGGTTGAAGGCCTTCGTGGCCGCGGTTCTGGGCGGCATCGGCTCCATTCCGGGCGCCATGCTGGGCGGCTACGTGCTGGGCGTGGTGGAGAGCCTGACCAAGGCGTATATCAGCACGACCATCACCGATGCGGTGGTGTTCGCGATTCTTATCCTGGTTCTCCTGGTCAAGCCCACCGGCCTGCTGGGCAAAAACAGAAAGGAGAAGGTGTGAGCATGGGACGTTTGACAAAGAAAAGAACCGGCGCGTTCTATCTGACCAACCTTCTTCTCACGGTCGTCCTGTTCGTTGTCTTGTACCTCCTGATCGACGGGAAGGTGCTCACCGGACGGTACACCACTCTGATTACCCTGGTGTGCGTGAATGTGATCCTGGCGGTCAGCCTCAACCTGGTGACCGGTATCCTGGGCCAGCTGGTGCTGGGCCACGCCGGCTTCATGCTGGTGGGGGCCTACGCCTCCGCGCTCTTTACCAAAAACGTCGGCATGGCCCTGCCGATTTCCTTCCCGATTTCCCTGGTGCTGGCCGGCCTGCTGGCCGCCCTGTTCGGCGTAATCATCGGCATCCCGGCCCTGCGGCTGCGGGGGGATTACCTGGCTATCATCACCCTGGGCTTCGGGGAAATCATTCGGGTGCTGGCCAACGCCGATTTCCTCAAGCCCATCACCAACGGCGCCATGGGCTTGGGCGACATCCCCACCCTGTACAACCGCCGCACCAGCCCTGCCGGCCTGTTCGTTTACGCCTTTATTATTATGGTCCTGGTGATCGTGATCAACTTCTCCTTTGGCCGGTCCCGCCATGGCCGGGCGGTCATCGCTATCCGGGAGGATGAGATCGCCGCCGAATCCGCGGGGGTCAACACCACGTACTACAAGCTGTTCGCCTTTGTGCTGGCCGCTTTTATCGCCGGGGTGGCCGGCGGGCTCTACGCCAACCAAATCCAGGTTATCGATCCCGCCAAGTTCGATTTCAACCGCTCGGTGGAAATCCTCATCATGGTGGTGCTCGGCGGCATGGGCTCCATCACCGGCTCGATTATTTCCGCTACGGTGCTGACCGTGCTGCCGGAAATGCTGCGCGGCTTTGATGAATACCGGATGCTGCTGTACTCGATCATTCTCATCGCGGTGATGCTGTTCAAGCCTTCCGGTCTGCTAGGACGGTATGAAATTTCGGTTCCCGGCCTGTTCATGAAGCTGTGGAACAAGCTGAAGCATCCGAAGCAGAAAACGACAGGGGAGGCGTAACGCATGCCGCTATTGGAAACCAAGGATTTAGGTATCGCCTTCGGCGGCCTGCAGGCGCTGGACGATGTATACATCACGGTGGATGAAAAGGAAATCGTGGGGTTGATCGGCCCCAACGGCGCGGGAAAAACCACGGTGTTCAACCTGCTGACCGGCGTCTATACGCCCACTAAGGGGGCCATCCGCTTCGAGGGCAAAAGCATCCTGGGCCGCAAGCCGTATCAAATCAACCGCTTAGGCATCGCCCGGACCTTTCAGAACATCCGGCTGTTCAAAAACATGACCGTGATGGACAACATCAAGGTGGCCATGAACCAAAACATGCGCTACACGGTGGCGGAGGGGATATTCCGCCTGCCCCGGTACTGGAAGGAAGAAAAAAAGGTCGAGAGAAAAGCGCGGGAGCTTCTCCAGATTTTCGGCATGGAGGACACGGCGGACCAAATGGCCGCCAACCTGCCCTACGGCCAGCAGCGCAAGCTGGAGATCCTGCGGGCCCTGGCCTCCAAGCCCAAGCTGCTCCTGCTCGACGAGCCGGCCGCCGGCATGAACCCCACCGAAACCCACGATTTGATGGAAACCATCCGGGAAATCCGGGACATGTTCGGCGTGGGCATTCTGCTCATCGAGCACGATATGTCGCTGGTCATGGGTGTGTGCGAGCGGATTTATGTGCTGGACTACGGTACTCTCATCGCCAGCGGCACGCCGGAGGAAATCCGCTCCGACGAAAAAGTTATCAAGGCCTATCTGGGCGGTTAAGGAGGAAGCCGTATGCTTAACGTCACCGACATCAACGTCTACTACGGCGCCATCCACGCGCTCAAGGGCTTGTCCTTTCATGTGGAAGAGGGGGAAATCGTCTCCCTCATCGGGGCCAATGGCGCCGGAAAAACCACCACCATGCAGACCATTTCCGGCCTGCTGCGCTCCAAAACCGGCGACATCACCTTCATGGAGTCCAGCATTTTCAAGACAGAACCCCATAAGATTGTCGCGCTGGGCTTGGCGCAGGTGCCGGAGGGCCGCCGCATTTTCGGCAGCCTGACGGTGCAGGAAAACCTGGAGATGGGCGCTTACATCCGTTCCGGCAAGGAGAGCACCGCCATTGCGGAGGATCTGGAAAAGGTTTTTGTCCGCTTTCCCCGGCTGAAGGAGCGGCGCAAGCAGGTGGCCGGCACCCTATCGGGGGGCGAGCAGCAGATGCTGGCTATCGGGCGGGCCCTGATGTCCCGGCCGAAAATGCTGCTGCTGGACGAGCCGTCCATGGGCCTGGCCCCCATCATGGTGCAGGAAATTTTCAACTGCATCACCGAGGTCAATAAAGAAGGCACCACCGTGCTGCTGGTGGAGCAAAACGCCAAAATGGCGCTGTCCATTTCCAACCGCGCCTATGTGCTGGAAACGGGCGGCATCTATCTGGAAGGCGACGCCGCCGGGCTGCTGGACAACGAACAGGTCAAGCAGGCCTACCTCGGCGCATAAGTCTCTGCAAACCGACAAAAACCCGCTTCCCTTTTCGGAAGCGGGTTTTACCATGACACCATGAAAGGCCTGACCTGTCGTATGAGCGATTCCACGCCGCGCCGCGCCCTGTTTGTTCAGGGCCTGCGCTATGGGCTGCCGATTTTGCTGGGATACGTGCCCGTTTCCTTTGCCTTCGCCGTCACCGCGGTGGGCAGCGGGCTCCCCTGGTATCTGGTGCTGGCCATCTCCATGACCAACTTCACCTCCGCCGGGCAAGCCGCCGGTTCCGGCCTGCTGGCCGCCGGGGGCCCCCTGCCGGAAATCGGCGTGACGGTGTTCGTTATCAATATCCGCTATATGCTCATGTCCCTGTCTCTGTCTCAGCGGTTGGAGGGGATGTCCCTGGGCAAGCGGCTGCTGGTGGCCAACGGGGTGACGGATGAGATTTTTTTCCTCGCCATGCAGAAGCCGGGCAATCGCCTGTCCGGCTGGTTTTTCACTGGCCTGGCCCTGGGGCCGTATGCCGGCTGGGTGGGCGGAACGCTGGCCGGCGCGCTGGCCGGCGCCGTGCTGCCTGCCTCCTTGACTTCCGCGCTGGGCGTGGCGCTGTACGCCATGTTTATCGCCATCGTTATTCCCACCGTGCGGGATTCCTCCCGGGTGGCCCTGGTGGTGGCCCTGGCGGTGCTGCTGTCCTGCCTGTTCCATTACGTGCCGGGCCTGAACGCCGTGCCCTCCGGCTGGGCGCTGATTCTCGCGGCGGTGACCGCTTCGGCGGTGGGAGCCTGGCGCTTTCCCCACGTCGAGCCGCAAGGGGGTGCCGCCTCGTGAGCACGCCTGTGTATTATGCCCTCGGCGTCCTGGTTATGGCCGTGGTGACGTATATTCCCCGGGTGCTTCCCCTGTCGCTGATGCGCCGCCGGGTGGAGAGCCGGTTCTTGCAGTCCTTTCTGTATTACATGCCCTACGCCGTGCTGGGCGCCATGACCTTCCCTGCGATTTTGGAGGCGACGGCCACCCCTTGGTCGGCGGCAGTGGGGATGGCGGTGGCCCTCATCCTCGCCTATCTGCGGCTGAATCTGCTGCCGGTGGCCCTGGCCTCCACCGCGAGCGTCTTTGTGGTGGAGTGGGCTATGGGGCTTTACCGGTAGTGTGGAACAGGCCGCCCGCCGTCCCTGCCAAAAGAGCAGCCAGCAATAAGGCTCCGCCCGTCGCCCAGTATACCCGATCGTAGGCGGTGAAGCGGCCGGATACGTTGACAATGCCCCGGACGAGACAGCCGAAAATCAGCGCGGCGATGCCGGAGTTCCAGAGGTTGAAGGCGGACCGGTTCAGCCGCTCCGCCCGGGCTGCCAGCAGCAGCCCGAGAGACGGCGCCATCCCTCCCGCCAGAGGGAGGAGCCACATCCAAGCGAGAAACGGGGAGTCCTCCCCGTAGCTAAACCGGGCATAGATTCCATGAAACGCGATGCACAGCAGGGTGACCAGCAGATAGACGGCGGCTGCGAGAAGCAGCCGCTTGTTTTTATGCCCGCCCGATATATACAATGTCGCTCACCGCCCTTTCGGAAATGGTGCGGCCGTTGGTGGTGGGGTTGTTCAGCACCCGGCCGTTGAAATACAGGGTGGAGGAACCGCCGCCGTCCAGGTTGTAGGCGGTGGCGCAGCCCGCCTCCCGCATGACCCGCGCCAGATCGGCCAGCGTCAGCCCCACGCTGTCGGCGGTGCGCCCGTCGGATACGGCTAAGACGATATGCAGCGGGTCGATGAAGCCGATGGCGGTGCGGGGGTTGCTCGACATGGCTTTCCCCACTTCCTCGCCCTCGGTCACCGCCACCTCACCGTTCTGCACCAGCACCGGCCCGAAAGCGAACAGCTGCACAACGCCGCTGTCCAGCAGTTCCTGGGCGGTCACTTCCGCTTCCCGGATGATGCCGCAGGTGCCGTCGGCGTAGATGACCAAATCGCCGTTCTCGCTGTCCGCGCGTACTGTGTCCCGGTAAAGCACGCCGTTTTTGATGACATATCCCCGGGAGTTGGCGCCGTAGTAATCGCCGTTCACCGCCAGAATGGCCTGATTGGCCGCCGCCATGGCCGATACCTTTTGGGTGACGTTGGTGCCGAAGGTGCTATGGGCCAGCGCGGTCTTCAGGCTGGCGGCGCTTTGCAGCCGGATATCCGCCAGATACACGGTGGTGTTTTCCACCCGCCGGGTCTGCATGGTGATGGATACCGCCCCGTCGGTATAGGAGTCCTCGGTTATCACCGCAGCGGCTGTAGGGTTCCCCTCGGATGTTTCGCCCGATTCCGCTGGAGAAGCGGCCGTCTCACCCGTTTCCTTTTGGGACGCGTCGGGCGATACGGCGCTTAGGGGATGGGGGATAACAAAGACGTCCAGCAGTGCGTAAGCGGTGAAGGCCAGCAGGCACAGGGTGAATAGCCCCGCGTATACGAACGGCTTGCGGAAAAAGCCCATGAGAGATCCTCCTTGTTTAGGATGCTCTCAGTATACCGCCAGCTTGTGTGCGGCGGTTGTCGGTTTGTTGAAAATCCGGTGAACATCAAAAATCCCCCGGCGAGCCATAGGCCCGCCGGGGGATTCCGTGTGGTTATACTCAGTTGCAGATGGTGCGCTCGGTCTCTTTGTCGAACAGGTGAATCTTGGTGTTCTCCAAAGCGATCTCAATGGTATCGCCAGGACGGGCTGTGGTGGTAGGCTCGACGCGGGCGGTGAAGCTGTGGCCTTCCACGTTCACGAACAGGAAGGTCTCGGCGCCCATCAACTCGGTGACTTCCACTTCCGCCTGCACCTTGCAGTCGGAGAACTCTTCGAGCAGACGGGGTTCGTCGTGGACGTCCTCAGGACGGATGCCCATGATGAGCTCTTTATCCACATACTCTTCCAGCACGCCCTTGACATTTTTATTCTCAGGCAGCGGAATCTGATACTTCTTGCCGCGGGTGGTCTTGGTATCCTCGGAGCCGAACTCCACGAAGAACTTGCCGTCCTTCTTGATCAGCTTGGACTCGATGAAGTTCATCTGCGGGCTGCCGATAAAGCCGGCGACGAACATATTGCAGGGCGAATCGTACAGGGTCTGAGGAGTCTCCACCTGCTGGATAAAGCCGTCCTTCATAACCACGATGCGGTCAGCCATGGTCATAGCTTCCGTCTGGTCATGGGTAACGTAAATAAAGGTGGTGCCCAGCTTCTTATGCAGCTTGGACAGCTCGGTTCTCATCTGCGCACGCAGCTTAGCGTCCAGGTTGGACAGCGGTTCGTCGAGCAGGAAGACCTTCGGCTCACGCACAATGGCACGGCCCAGGGCGACACGCTGACGCTGACCGCCGGACAGAGCCTTCGGCTTCCGGTCGAGCAGGTGGGCGATATCCAGAATACGCGCGGCTTCTTCCACGCGGCGCTTGATTTCATCCTTCGGGGTCTTGCGGAGCTTCAGACCGAACGCCATGTTCTCAAACACGGTCATGTGGGGATACAGGGCGTAGTTCTGGAACACCATCGCGATATCGCGATCCTTGGGGGCCACATCGTTGACCAGCTTGTCGCCGATGTACAGCTCGCCGTCGGAAATCTCTTCCAGACCGGCGATCATACGCAGGGTGGTGGATTTACCGCAGCCGGAAGGTCCGACCATGATGATGAATTCCTTGTCCTTGATTTCCAGATTGAAATCGGAAACCGCCGTGACGCCACCCGGATATTTCTTGTAAATGCTTTTGAGGGACAAACTAGCCATACCAAAACCTCCATAACTCTACATGGACCGGCGCAGCCAGCCCTTTTCATGAACAAGTCTTACTGTTTATACTATATCAGAATTCCCCGTATATAACCATTCTTTTAATCCACAAACTTTTAAAAACTGCTTTATCTAAAATATCTAAGGACAAAATCCACAAAAAAATACCACCTAAAAAAAGACCGAAGCGGTTTCCTCGGGGGTCAGTTCTCGACATTTTTCCTCCGGCAGAGAAGGATCCAAAACCAGCCCGCCGATGGCGTACCGCTTCAACCACAAGACCTTGCGGCCTACCGCCTCGAACATCCGCTTTATCTGGTGGTACTTGCCCTCGCAGATTTCTACCTCCACCAGCGGCCGGTCGCCGGCCCGCAGAATGGTCAACTTTGCCGGCAGGCAGCGGGTGCCGTCCTCGAGGCTTGTCCCTTCGTGAAACAGCGCCACATGCCTATCGTCCGCCGGCCCGTCCAACACCGCCTGATAGCGCTTGAAAATCGCCTTTTTAGGGGAGAGCATCCGATGGGCGTAATCGCCGTCGTCGGTGAGAAGCACCAGCCCGTGGGTGTCCTTGTCCAGCCGCCCCGCCGGGAACATCCCCCGCCGCCTCAAGGCGGGGGGGAGTAAATCCACCACCGTCGCCGCTTTGGGATCCCGGGACACGCACAGGATGCCCGCCGGCTTGTTGAGCATGACATACAGGTGCTTTTTATAACCGAGCGGCCGGCCGCCGACAGTCAAGGCCTGCTTTTCGGGATCGCACTTCGCGCTCGGATCCCGCACCGCCGCGCCGTCCACCGTCACCCCGCCGCCGCGTATCAGCTTTTGCACCTCGCTGCGGGTTCCCAGCCCCTGGGATGCCAGCAGCTTATCCAGCCGTTCCATACGTCACCGCCCCTGAAGAATCGTTGTGGGATTTCCTCCAGTATACCATGGGACGGCGCAAAAGAAAAGAGAATCAGCTCCCCAGCTTGGTCAGGCCGTGCATGAACCCGTCCAGCGCCGTGGAAGAAACGTCACCGCCCACAATCTTATCCTTATATATATAGAGGTGGGCCAGCACTCCCTCCTCTCCGGGGTAGTTGAGCACCGTGTAGGTCCAGCATTTCACCCGTTTGCCGTGATAGGGTTCCAGGTCCATGCCCGCCGTCTTCTGCAGGTCGTTGTACTGGGTGAACACCTCGTCGAATTCGTCGGGAATCAGCACTTCCCGCACCTCCACGCTCTGCGGCGTCACCTCGTAGCCCAGATCCCGCAGAAAGCCGATCCGCTCGGTATCGTCCGCCGCGGCGACCGGGCTGAAGGTCTGGGCGGAGGTTTCGCCTCCCGGCCAGGCAATGACCACAATCAAGATGGCGATGAGCATCACCACGCATACCAGCATGGACAGGATCTGCTTTTTTGAGGTCTTGATCGAATAGACAAACATACCGCTCCATCCCTCCGCCGCTCCGGCCATCCGCCGGCGCTTCCTATATCCCATCTATATGCGGGGCGGGGAGAGGATATGCGCGCGGGATAGGCTACGCCTGCTCGGAAAAATAGACGCCGTACCACACCAAAAACATGTACACGGTCCAGATTTTGCGGCTGTTGTCCTTTTTCCCGGCAGCGTGCTGATCGAGCAGGCGGACAAGCTCCTCGGTATGGAAAAACCTCTGGGCGTCGGCGGAGGTAAAGGCCGCCTTGACCCGGTTGTAATGCTCTTCCTTGCGCAGCCAGATGCGGATGGGCACCGGAAAGCCCAGCTTGGGCTTGCTGGCCGAGGCCTTGGGCATGTGCCTCTCGGCGGCCAGGCGCATGGCGTATTTGGTGGTGCCGCCCCCGATGCGGTGTTTGACCGGGATGCGGGAGGCCACCTGAAAGACCTCCCGGTCCAGGAAGGGCACCCGCAGTTCCAGCGAATGGGCCATGCTCATCCGATCCGCCTTGAGCAGAATGTCGCCCACCATCCAGCGGTTGATGTCGAGATACTGCATGCGGGACACGTCGTCCAGCCCCTGGCACCGCTCGTAATACTCTGCCGTGTAGGCGGTGGGTTCGGTGGCCGGAATATCCCGCAGCAGCCGGGCCTTTTCCTTCTGGCTGAACATGTTGGCGTTGCCGATGAACCGATCCTCCAAGGTCTTGGAGCCGCGGATGAGGAATGATTTGCCCTTAAAGTCGAAGGGGATGGCCCCCACCACCGCCGCGGCCGCCCGGCGCAGCCAGCGGGGCAGCTTCTGATAGCCCGCCAGGGAATAGGGTTCGTGGTAAATCCGGTAGCCGCCGAACAGCTCGTCCGCTCCCTCGCCGGACAGCACCACCTTCACCTGCTCGGCCGCCAGCTTGGAGACGAAATACAGAGCCACGCAAGACGGGTCGGCCAGGGGCTGATCCAGATGGTATTGTACCTTGGGCAGCGCCTCCCAGTATTCCTCCTCGCTGATCAGATGGGTATAATGCGCGATCCCCACCTCTTCCGCCAGCTCGGCGGCGTAATTCGTTTCGTTGTAATGCTGCCCGTTGTCAAAGCCCACGGTAAAAGCCTTTTGCCCTCCGAAATAGGAGGCAACGTAGCTGGAATCCACGCCGCCGGACAGGAAGCAGCCCACCTCCACGTCGCTTATCCGGTGGGCCTCCACGGAATCGGTGAACACCCGGTCGATGCTGTCCACCGCCTCCTCCAGGGTCATGGATTCGTCCGGCTCAAACACCGGCTCCCAGTACCGGTGCTCCGTCACGGTTCCGTCTTTGAACCACAGATAATGGGCGGGCGGCAGACAATAGATGCCTTTAAAAAAGGTTTCCCGCGGGACGGCGTACTGAAAGGAGAGGTAGCTGTCCAGCGCTGCCGGATTGAACGCCTTAACCACGCCGGGATGGGCCAGAATGGACTTGATTTCCGAGCCGTACACCAGGCTCCCGTCGTCGAGTACGGTGTAGTGCATCGGCTTGATGCCGAAATAGTCCCGGGCGATGAATACAGAGCCCTCCTCTGGGTTCCAAAGCACGAAGGCGAACATGCCCCGCAGGCGGGGAAGCAGCTCCTCCCGCCATTCCTCGAAGCCGTGAACCAGTACCTCGCCGTCACCGTCGGTGACAAACACATGGCCGGCGGCCAGCAGTTCGTCCCGCAGCTGGCGGTAATTATAAATCTCCCCGTTAAACATCAGCACCAGGGACTTGTCCTCGTTGTACAGCGGCTGGTTGGCCGCCTCAATGTCGATAATGCTCAGACGGCGAAAGCCCATGGCAATGCCGTCGTCCAGATAATACCCTTCCGAATCCGGCCCCCGATGGGTGATGAGCCGGGCCATTTCTTTAATATAGGCGTCCCGGTCGAGAACGTTTCCGGTGAATCCGCAAAATCCGCACATAGTTTAAACCGCCCAATCTTTTCGAATTCCAGGGGTACCTGCCCCGTATCGTTAGTAGTATACCAGATTCCGGCAGGGATTTAAACGGGACAGCTGAAAAATTCAAAAATTCCCGCAGTCGGAGCGGGGGCTGCCTGCAAAAAATTGCGGTTGGGGGCTTGACAACCTAGGTTGTCCATGGTATAGTATCACTTGCGTTGGACATGGGAGAGTTCCCGAGTGGCCAAAGGGGGCAGACTGTAAATCTGTTGTCACTGACTTCGATGGTTCGAATCCATCCTCTCCCACCATCCAAACAAGACCCGCTTTTCGAACGTTTTTATCGAAAAGCGGGTCTTGTTTTATACACTATTATGATGTTTACGGGTTCAACTCCAATGTTGCGGAAACGGTACCTTTTTCACAGTTGTACCAAAAATATCTGTCATGCTGTACCTGTTCAACATCGAAGAAAGAATAATAAATGAGCATAGACCCGCTATCAGTCCCCCACTGTAAAAACTGATATTTTATTTCTGGACTTAAATCACTATTGTATTGCAGACCATATTTTGCCAATTCATTCATCTCAACGCCAGTCGATAAATATGCAGATAAATTGCTCTCAGAGCTTTTTTCTATCCACGCTAAAGCAAGAGAGTCTCTGTCTCCATATTTTAGAGAAAGAACATATTTTTTACCGTCAGGTGCCCACCGAAGCCCCTCATAGGTACAATCGCCGTAAGTGATTAACGTTTCAATATTATTAGGCTTCTTCGTTATTATCAGAGAGAGTCCATCCTCTTGGGAAAATCTACGCCACGATAGCTGATTATCATAAACAACGACGCTGGTAGATCTATCTGGGGATATGCTTTTATCAATAACAAAACAATATCCACCCCTCCAAAGAACAAATACACATATCGCCGCAATAGCAACAAAACAAACCATGGCTATAATTATGTGCGTTCTATTCAGTATTTTGACTTTGCGCGTTATCTCTTCTCTGGAATAGTCGATAATATTTTTGGTGGTCATTACTACTTTTTCAATATAATCATCCTGAATATCTCGTTTACCTTCGATCAATTCAGCAATAGATATGCCTAATATCTCTGCAAGCGGTTCAAGCAGTGATATATCCGGCGCACATAAACCGCGTTCCCATTTGGAAACTGCCCTGTCTGTAATATGAAGAAAATCGGCAAGCTCTTTTTGCGTCATGCCTTTTTCTTTGCGCAACTTCTTTATCAGAAAGCCCGTTTTTGTGTTGTCCATGTAATCCCTCCCGTTTATGCTTATTATAGATCACATCCTGCAAAGATGCACCAAACCACAGGTTGATATTCGTGAACAAGAGCCGTTTTTTGAACACTTTTATCGAAAAGCGGGTGTTTTCTACGTCTAAAGTCTTGATAAGTCCGCTCATACAATTGCAAAAGACTCTACAGCGGTAGACAAGTCAAATGAACCTTGTCTGTTGTTCAGACAAAAAATTGCTTGCTTCCATCTGCCTTTTGATTGCATAAAGGCAGATGGTCGTAAACAGTCCCTTTGCAGATTCATACAGCCCGCAATGCGCATTGCGTAAGGGCTTTTGTAGCATTATGACGATAAGTGTTCGATAAGCACAAAGTCGACAATGATATGCTAATTTGAGAATTTCATGAGCTGTTGGGAAAAGACGATTAAGTAAAAAAAGTCATATCAAGATTTCTAGCATAAATTTATGGTATAATAACCTCACGCCGTAAGCGGAAATCAGAGATTTCCGCTTACGGCTGAGAGAACATTGAACCACTCCGGAACGGTCAAGGACGTTCCGGGCCAAAGAGGGCGGCGCTCCGCACCGCCTTGTGGTATAATATAGATGACAATTATCAGAAAGCCGTATTGTGAAATGCGGATACCATTCAAGATCTGGAAAACCCTTTATCATAATTTGTATTACTTTCTCAAGAATGTATAGGGGTGACTATGAAACAGTTTATAAAAAGCATCTTTGATATTTCGTTTAAAAATTGGCCGACACTGCTATTGTTTAACATCTTGTACAAGGGCCTTTGCTACTCCACTATATATTCAATCATAAGCAACTTGCTATCTCTAACATTAAAATCAATAGAGGTATCTTATTTATCAACTGAGAATTTGTATCTTGTTTTGACAAACCCGATTGCTATTATTTTATGTATCTGCATGATTGTACTTGTTACTGCTTCGGTGATTTTTGAGACAATAGCGTTATATACCTATTGTGAAGCAGGGTGGCAGCAGGAACGGCTTTCCATCCTGACATTGTTAAAGCGTACTGTATTGCATGGCAAAAAGCTGTTGAATATATCAAATATAGTATTCTTTTTGGGCTTCACCGTCATGATACTCTTAACTGTCCTGCCGTTTTCCCCCTATATTTTGCAGTGGTTGAGCATACCTGAGTTCATCATGGAGGTTATCACACAAAACTCTTTATTGCTTCCAATTTATGTAGTGGTTGTGCTGGCGGCCACCCTTGTCTGCCTATTGTTTTTGTTTATCCTTCCCTACATGCTGTTTCATAATAAGACGATTAAAATGGCATGGAAAGACGGCATGGCGCTTCTGAAAAAGCGTAAAATCGTCTCTATTGCCCATCTGCTAGGAGCATTTCTCGTGTTCGGAGCTGTGATGCTGGCACTGCTCTCTCTTGCCATTCTCGGACTGGTTGTCTACACAAAGCTTGTGGAGTCCCCGGCAGAAGCCGTAGCAATGTTTACCCTGAACTTTAAGCGTGCTTTCCCCGTGGTAATTCTAATCCTTAGTACGCTTACTACAATTTGGCTGTTTTCTGTGCTCCTCACGCTTTTTCATCGGTATCATGAGGACATTCGGCCTGCTCGTGTCCCGAGGGCAAAGAATGGAATTCACCATCTAATCCACCATGTAAAGAATGCAGCAATCATCCTGTCTGTCGCGTTGGTTCTGATTATATTCAGCGAAACAGAACTGGGCGGAAGTGTTTTATATCAAACCTATTCAAATCCGGAAGTCGTCGCCCACCGTGGGGGCGCAAAATTTACACCGGAAAATACAATGGCGGCGGTGGATAATGCCATTTCCATGGGGATTGATACGATTGAAATTGATGTACAGCAACTACGGGACGGAAGCTTGATTCTACTGCACGATGACAACTTTAACCGTATCGCAGGGCACAACAAAAAGGTGTGGGAGGTTGACTATTCCGAGGTGCAGACATATGATGCCGGAAGCTGGTTTTCTCCTGAATTCATTGGGGAACCTATTCCGACATTGGATGCTGTTTTACAGCGGGCAAAGGACAATATTCGAGTTATGATAGAACTCAAGTTGACCGGCCATGAGAAAAACTTAGTTGAACAGGTAATTGATATTATTGAAAAACATGATATACTCAATCAGTGCCTTATTGGTTCGTTGAATCTTGAGATCCTGAAAGAAGCGAATGCCATCAATCCGAAGATTGAAACGGTTTATATCACGCCGTTTATTTTTTCCGGCCAATACTCTATTGATTTTATAGATGCGTTCAGCGTGGAAACGACTTCCATGACGAGAGAAATGGTTACTACCATGCATATGCAGAAAAAGAAAGTATATGGATGGACAGCCAACTCAAAAGAAACCATTCAGAAAAATTTGCGATGTCAGGTTGACGGTATTGTGACCGATAACCCTGAAATGGTGAAGTGTTACACGAAACAGGCATGGGAAAACCGTTTGTTAGATACTATAATTCAAAAATTTTTTAATGAAGTGCCTAAGTCTGAATTCGATTAAGATCTATTACGAACCTGCTTGCTTACTGAAAATGTAGCCCTTTCTTAAGCGGTGTTAGGTTTAAATACAATCGTTCAACCCCTTTTGTTAAATGCAAATTCACATTTTCCATACCCCGCAGACATTGTCAAAAGAAGCCGATTGCTGTAAAGTGGTCGACTTCTTTTATTTTGTGTGATAGGATATGAATAAGGTTATTTATATTTCGGAAGCGTTTAAAAGCCATGATAAGGTAGAATAAGTTGCGCAAATTGAAAAAGGGATAAAAAAAGAGACATAGTTTGCAGTCTTTGGTAGAATGAAGTCACGACACACCATTCTGAAAGGAGACAATAAACTATGTCCGAGAAAATTGTACAACTAAATGAGGAAGTAATCAAGGGTGAAATCAGGGAACTGGTGCGTGGGAGCGTGGAGGAGACCCTCAACGGCCTGTTGGAGGCGGAGGCGCAGAAACTGACCCAGGCGGCGCGCTACGAGCGCAGCGAGGAGCGGCAGGCCTACCGCAGCGGTCACTACCAGCGTAACTTGACCACCAGCTCCGGCGACGTGACCTTGAACGTCCCTCGTTTAAAGGGAGCAACCTTTGAAACCGCCATCATCGAGCGGTATCGCCGCCGGGAGAGCAGCGTGGAGGAAGCGCTGATTGAAATGTATCTGGCTGGAGTATCTGTGCGCCGCGTGGAGGACATCACCGAGGCACTGTGGGGCAGCAAGGTGTCCCCCTCTACCATCAGCGAACTGAACAAGAAAGCCTATGTCCACATTGAAGACTGGCGCAACCGCCCCTTACAGGGCGGTAAGTACCCGTATGTGTATGTAGACGGCATCTACCTGCGCCGCAACTGGGGCGGAGAGTATGAGAATGTGGCCGTACTGGTTGCCATTGCGGTTAACGAAGACGGCTACCGCGAGGTGCTGGGCGCTGCCGAGGGTATGAAAGAGGACAAGGCTAGCTGGGTCAGCTTCTTTCAGTGGCTCAAAGGGCGGGGTCTGGAGGGCGTCCAGCTCATCGTGGGAGACAAATGCCTCGGTATGCTGGAAGCTGTGGGAGAGGTGTACCCGGACGCGAAATACCAGCGGTGTGTGGTACACTTCTACCGCAACGTGTTTTCCTGCGTCCCACGCACCAAGGGGAAGCTGGTGGCCAAGATGCTCAAAGCAATCCATGCCCAAGAGAGCAGAGCCGCCGCCCAGGCGAAGGCGCGGGACGTAGTGACCGCTCTGCGTGAAATGAAACTGCCCGAGGCGGCGAAAAAGGTAGAGGATGGGCTGGAGGAAACACTTGCTTACACTGCTTTCCCCTATGAGCACTGGACGCGCATCCGCACCAACAATGTGATTGAACGTCTTAACCGGGAGATCCGCCGTCGCACTCGCGTGGTGGGGGCTTTCCCAGACGGTAATTCTGCCCTCATGCTTGTCTGTGCCCGGCTGCGTCATGTGGCCGGCACTCAGTGGGGCAGCAAGAAGTATATGAACATGAAGCATTTAGACGGGGCGTGTGACGATGCCTCTTTTGCCGGTTGACTTCTTTCTGTTTTTGACTGCAAACTAATTTGCGCATAACTCTTGACACT